>DUNY01000199.1 GCA_012839145.1 Thermoanaerobacterales bacterium | reverse complement strand
TAACATCGGTTAAATACTAAGCATGAATCAACTTCTTTAAATCCAAGGTTCTTATAAAAACCTACATTTTCAGGATCGCCTCTAAGCACATAAGTAACCTGACTATTACTGTCAATAATCCTTATAATCAATTCCTTTCCAATGCCTTTTCCCCTATATCGGGAATCCACTACAACATTATTAATTTGTCCATTAAATACATGGTCGGTAACACAACGAGCAAACCCTATCATAAGTTCCCCGTCCCAAGCAGTAACCACTATCTGTGAATTCGTGATCATATCTTTTAATCTGGAAACATCTTTAGTTTTGTCATTCCAACCAACTTCATTAAACATGATCTTAAGGCGCTTGATGTCAACCTTTTTATCACAATTGAACTTAATCATCTTCACACCTCCGATAAAAAGTTTGCAGACACTTCCCTTGAAACATATCAGATATATTTATTCTTTCTATTTTATCAAAAGCAGTTCCATTGATTATTACTTACCCTCTCATGATGTTTCCGACATTCGGTGAGTACCTTATTGACTGGGGTGATTAGGTCGACCAGCTGGAAGGAAATAAAAGTTTCAAAGTCGTCTTTCATCTGTTCACAAACATAGCTTTCATTTATTAGTTCCATACGAATGTAAAAATCCCTTTAGAAAACGGTATGGTTTTGCTCATGTTAATTGGAACTTTTTTTATGTTTTACCGTCTAAATAAGTGTGATGTCAAATTACGAGGAGTGATGTAATGAAAAAGGTGTTATCAATCATTTTTATAGTATTGTTATCAATGCTTGTATTCTCCTGCGGTCATAACGAAAGCCAACCGCCGGAAAACCACGAGCCCCAAGAACCTTCCCAAAGCGAAGTGGAAGCTTCAGAGCAAAACGAAGTTGACAAATCTGATAAACCTGCCATAGCCGGAATTTGTCTTGGTGACACCTTAGAAAAGGTTGAAGGTATCCTTGGAAAAGACTATAAAGAGACTTATTTTGAAGTGGAAGGCTATTACGGTGAGCCTTATTTCGTAAGAGAATATGATGATGGGATATCCCTTATTGTCGGCAAGAATTCCGATAAAGTCTTAGAGATTAACCTCACTTCAGATAAATACCAGACATGGTTGGGTGATAAGATTGGCGTTACCGCTGATGAGGTGCTAACTAAATATCGTAAGGAATTCACCGAACCGGAGAGTATCCATACTAATGAAAAACTTGAAGGTTGGTTTGATTTAGGAGACGGTGTGCTCATAATATTCGATTTTGACAAGGATGATGAAATGATTGTCAATACAGAGATTACATCGGATTCAAAGGTGGAGCTTATAAGGCTTACTAATATGATGTATATGGATTAAGGTCAGCATATACTTGGTTTTGATCATCAGATATATTTACCTTTTTTTCTTCTAATAGCAAGCATAACAATAATTATTCCGATAATCAGAAATGGTATTGCATTCATCGCAAAAAAAACAACATATCCAAGCTTTTGTTGTATTTTTCCAAAGGTTTTATCAAACAGTGTAATTTTTTCATGAGCATAGAGGGTAAAAGATAGGTCATCCTCGGGGAGTTCAGCCAATGTTGCTGTGTAAGTATTGTTTTCTCCCTTTGTTAACTGGATACTGCTTTTTACAATATAAGGAGCTTTTTGCAACATCAGGAATATTTGTTTTCTCTTCCCAGCTTTGGTCTCGCTCTGTTGAGTTAAAAGCAGGTTCCCCATACGTCTCAACTCACTTTAATATTCGATAAATCTTGAATCAATTCCTTTTTTTACTT
>DUNY01000409.1 GCA_012839145.1 Thermoanaerobacterales bacterium | reverse complement strand
TAATGGGAATGGCTCGATTCTTTTCAAGTTTCCATCGAGCTTCTTTAGAATTGTAAAAGTGTGCAGAAAGTATATATATAAATTGAGCTCCAGCTTTTACCAATGCTTTAGCAAGGTCCGGATAATTTTGATCTCTGCATATCATAACACCTGTTTTTTTGCCACCGCAAGTAAATACAAGGGGTTCTTTCTTACCGGCTTCAAAGTATTCTAATTCCAGTTCCGTAGGATACATCTTATCATATGTATAAGTATTCCCGTCGGGTAGAAACACGGAAGTACTATTGTAAAGCTCATCACCATTTTTGTAGGGATGGCCCACTATGGCTGCAGTATTAAAAGCTTCACAAGTTTCTCTAATCTCCGTAAGGGGTTTTTTCAAAATATCATTCAAGTTTTTATCGTTAAGAATATCCTTTGTATATCCCGTAAGAGCCATTTCGGGAAATCCTGTGATATCAATGTTTAGAGTAGCTGCTTGCTTGATATAGTTGATAATTTTTTTCGTATTCAATTCCAGTTTTTCAGATACTGCCATTTGGCAAACTCCCAGTTTCATTACATACACCTCTCTGTCATAAAATCGCATTAATATAATTATAACTCACATTTTGTCTTCTCTCAAAATAATCCTATACCGATTTGGCCATTCATAACCAAAATCCTGCTGATTACCTTTCAACCTGTCATCTGTTCCTAGATATCATTGAAACCTAATCAGTTTGCCAGCATATCTTCCCCTTTTTTTACTCGATTGATTCCTGATTTGATCAAAAAAATTGACATTAATTAAGTATTTTGTTGTATAATAAAAACATATATATGGGTTTTGTGAAAGGAGAAAAAGCTATGAAGATCGTGGTGTTGGGCGGTGCCGGTGATATGGGCAGCCGGGCCGTAAAGGATTTGGCAAAAAGAACAGAGGTCGAAGAGCTCATTATCGCCGATATTAATATAGAGCTTGCTGAAAAAATTTCTAAAGAGCTTGGTGAAAAGGTCAAAGCCGTTTACATAGATGCTAATAGGCCTGAAACCTTAATTGAGGCTATGAGAGACAAAGACGTGGTCGCAAGTGCCATGGGACCCTTCTATAAATATGAAAAGGTTGCAGTAGAAGCTGCCCTTGCAGCCAGAGTCAATTATGTGAGTATTTGTGATGATTATGACGCAGTGGAAAGCATATTACCCATGGATGAAAAAGCCAAGGAGCTGGGTCTTAGTATCTTAACCGGCATGGGTTGGACTCCGGGTATAAGCAACATTCTTGCCCGTAAGGGTGCCGATCAATTGGATGAAGTTGAAGAAATCAACATCTACTGGGCCGGCAGTGCTTCCGATGCTACAGGGCTTGCCGTCACCCTTCATACTATTCACATATTTACCGGTCAAGTTACAAGCTTTATGAATGGTAAAAAAGTGGAAATCCCTGCCGGCAGCGACAGAGAACGGGTGGAGTTTTTGGAGCCCTTAGGCTATGTAGATATGTATCATTTAGGTCATCCGGAGCCGGTCACACTGCCTCTGTATATCCCGAAAGTAAAGACAGTGACACTAAAGGGCGGCCTTAAAGAAAGCTTTCTTAACAAACTGGCCATAGCCGTTGCTCGATTGGGGCTGACCAATACCCCAAGCAAAAAACAATCCTTAGGGAAAATCCTAAAAAGTGCATTGCCGGTACTTGAAAAAATTCAAAAACCCACCGTCCCTATGTCCGGGATTCGAGTGGATATAAAAGGGTATCTGGACGGTAAAAAACAGCACTTGGTATACCAGGCAGCCGATAACATGAACAACCTTACCGGTGTCCCTCTGGCTATCGGTGCTTTAATGATGGGAAAAGGAGAAATTACCCGAAAAGGAGTCTTTGCCCCCGAGGCTGCTGTAAACCCTGACCGATTTATAGATGAGCTGGCTCAAAGAAATACCAAGGTTGTATGGAAGGCTCTGAAAAAGTAAAACTTTAGGCAAATAACAAAAATCGTCATCCTGAGCGATAGCGAAGGATCTATTGTTAAGGCGGTTTTAAAGATTCTTCATTCCACTTCGTTTCATTCAGAATGACAAACCCGGAATTATTCAGAGCCTTCGTATGCACTAAAGGGATTTCTTAAATTGGAGGTACAGCCATGAGAATTGCAATTATGAGTGGCACCCATGAAAGTTTGGACACTTTGAACAGGGCCTTGCAGGTTGCGAGACCCTGTAACTTTATCATTAATGCCTGAGACATATTATATCATGGTGCCTTTTAGGATGGGTTTTTTTCAAAACTCTCTACTGCTACCGCACGGGCACCACCAATAAGTTTGGGACGATATCGTGCCGCTGTAAGGTGAGCCTGGCCTATTTTATTAATGCTCAGTCTTACCGGAACCGCCACATGCTTTATGTGCATACCTATCAAAGTATCACCTATATCGAGACCAAGGTGTCCCTTTATATGCTCCACAACTACCGGGTTTTTCATATTTTCCCTTACTATAGTGGCAAAAGCCCCACCTGCATGCATTACCGGAACCACCGATACTATTTCCAAATTATATTTTTCTGCAACTTCTTCTTCTACAACCAAGGCACGGTTTAAATGCTCACAGCATTGAGCTGCTAAACTCACAGCATACTTAGGTATAACATCAAATATTCCCTTTACAACGGCCGCTGCCACTTCCATACTGGAAGACTTTCCTATCCTTCCTCCGGCAATTTCACTGGTGCTGCACCCCACCACCAGAATCTGATCGGATTTCACCGGTGCTATACCGAATAATTCCTCAATGGCTTTAGAAACATCACTGCTAATTATATCCAGGTCCATTATTTTCCTCCTAAGTAAAACCTTTTTTAAATTTAATCCTTAGTAGCGTTATAAATTATATCACAAATATCATATTTTTATAAATGCTTTGGTGCTGAATCATCGGTAAATCATTAGACTTCAGTTCGATTGATTTACTTATAGAAGAGTTGTTTTTTACTATATAATAAGCTTATAATTATAATTACATTTAAAGAATTGTTATCATCGTCAATAAATCAAAATGATATACTTG
>DUNY01000020.1 GCA_012839145.1 Thermoanaerobacterales bacterium | reverse complement strand
GGAGCTGCAGAAGCTGTAGAAGATGAGCAAACGGAATTCGATGTAATTTTATCCGCTGTCGGAGACCAAAAGATCAAGGTAATAAAGGTTGTCAGAGAAATTACAGGTCTTGGCTTAAAGGATGCTAAAGACGTGGTAGACAGTGCTCCTAAGGCAGTAAAAGAAAAGGTTTCGAAGGAAGAAGCCGAACAGATAAAGGAAAAACTTGCCGAAGTAGGTGCCACAGTAGAAATAAAATAATTAATTATCACCAAAAACAAAGATTTGTTGATGTAAAAAAGACCCGTGGGGGATATATCACCCCATGGGTCTTTTTTACATACTGAGTGAAACTATTTTGTTGGTTTTTTGTACACAAAGGCCTGCCAGCCCTTGACACTGCTGTTGCAAAGTCAAGGGCTGGCAGGTACAACATATTTAAATGCTATTTGCTTTCTTTCTTGAAACACATGAACCAGTCAAGGCAATAAATATCATCATCTGTGCTTTCCATTCTCTCTTTAGCAGCACCACAAGAGCCGGGTGGCGGAACGATAACATCATCACCAGGGCGCCAATCGGCGGGAGTTGCATAACCTTCATCAGCTTTTTGAAGTGCAATGACTATTCTCTTTATCTCGTCAAAGTTTCTACCTGTAGAGAGGGGGTAATAAAGTATGCAACGAATTTTGGCCTCAGGGTCTATAATAAAGACAGCTCTGACTGCTTGGGTATTGGATTGATTGGGCTGAATCATGCCGAATTTATTTGCTACCTCCATTTTGATATCTTCGATAAGAGGAAATGTTACTTCAACGTCTTTCAGGTTTTTCCAATGTATTTTTTCTTTTATGGTTCGAAGCCATGCAATATGTGCGTGGAGAGAATCTACGGAAAGACCTATGAGTTCAGTATTTAAAGCCTTAAATTCGTCCATCATTGAAGCAAATGTCATAAATTCGGTTGTGCAAACGGGAGTAAAATCCGCTGGGTGTGAAAAAAGAATAACCCATTTGCCCTTGTAGTCTTTAGGGAAATTAATAACACCTTGAGTCGTTACTGCTTTGAAGGATGGTGCCAAATCACCTATTAGTGGCATTTTGTTAACATTTTGTTCCATTCTTAAAAACCTCCATTTTTATATATAGTAATAATAACCATTACTAGTATAATCAATTTTATCTAATTTGTCAACACCTGAATTTATAATTGTGTTACAAAATTTGCCTATTAAATTTTTTAGACACTCAGGGGTTAACATCAAACAAGGGTGTGTTTTGTATTAAATCACCCTTTGGGTGACGAAATTATTGATTAAATTTATTATAATGAAAAAGAAAAGTAAGGGACGTTTCCATAAAATTGTTTATTTGTTTAAAAAGACTAAAGTATTTCATGAAAAAATATATACAAAGGAAGAGATTCAAATGACCGATGGTTATTACCAAGGAATTATTAAGATATGGCCCCATAAAATTCAAAAAACAACAGATGTGGAAGAGTTCATGAAAATCAATCTTGAATTTTTGTGTGCAATAGATACTATGGATTATCAGAAGATAACCGATACTTTGATTTTTATTTCTGAAGCAAAATATGCCATATACAATTTTTATGATAATGATAGTAAGAAATTTATCACTGCAGCCATTTCAGGTTTAAAAAAAGATGTAGATATGGCTG
>DUNY01000488.1 GCA_012839145.1 Thermoanaerobacterales bacterium | reverse complement strand
TAAGAAGCTATGTGATGGTGTCCATATAATGGCAATTGGTGCTGAAGAGAATATACCCTTTATTTTGGACGAAGCAGGACTTTAAATGCGGGAGGCATCCAGATGAAAATTGTGGTAATAGGAGCAGGCCCCGGTGGATATGAGGCGGCAATAAAAGCCGCCAAACTTGGGGCAAAAGTAACCGTTGTGGAAAAAAACGAATTAGGCGGAACTTGTTTAAATCGTGGTTGTATGCCCACTAAGTCTTTGTTGGCTTCTTCCGAAGTCTTGACAACGGTTAATAATGCCGAAAAATTTGGAGTATATGTAGATGGAGAAGTGAATGCCGACTTTTCCGGCATGATAAAAAGAAAAGACAAATTGGTTTCCCAATTGGTTAAGGGTATTGGATTTCTATTTAAAAAGAACGGTATAGAGGTCGTAGAAGGTGTCGGAAAACTTGTAGAAAAAAATAAGATTGAAGTCACCTCAAATGACAATTCAAAAGAAATACTGGAAGCAGACAGAATTATTCTTGCAACCGGTTCAGTTCCTGTATGTCCCGGAATATTTAACTATGACGGTAAACATGTCATCACAAGTGATGAAGTATTGAATCTTGAAAAAGCCCCTGGCTCAATCATCATTGTTGGTGGCGGTGTAATTGGCTGTGAAATCGGCCAGTTTTTAAGGCGACTGGGCACGAAAGTGACCATAGTTGAAATGATGCCCCAGATACTACCCATGGAAGATGAAGATGTTGCAAAACAACTGATACGCCAGTTTAAGAAAGATAAAATTAAAGTAATTACAGGTAAAGGCATCACTTCTGTTAATGTGAAGGACAACAGGGTAATTGCCGGCATGGATGATGCTTCACTTGAAGCTGATATCATGATGGTTTCCATTGGGAGAAAACCCTTTACTGAAGGTTTGGGTTTGGAAAATGTAGGAATTGAAACAGATAAAAGAGGTAGGATCCCCGTAAACAAAAAAATGGAAACATGTGTTGAAGGGATTTATGCTATCGGTGATATTGTAGATACACCTTTTTTAGCTCATGTAGCATCAAAAGAAGGTTTGATTGCCGCTGAAAATGCCATGGGAGGCAACAAAGAGGCTGTCTACCATGCAGTCCCCAGATGTGTCTATACAGAACCTGAAGTTGCTGCTGTGGGATTAACCGAAGCTGAAGCCGAAAAGGCTAACATAACATATAAAACAGGTTCCTTTGACTTCAGAGGTTTAGGCAAAGCTCAAGCTATTGACAAAATACAGGGCTTCGTAAAAGTTATCACTGATGAAAACGACAAAATAATAGGAGCTTCTGTTGTGGGGCCTCATGCAACTGACCTATTGGCAGAACTTACATTGGCCGTACATTTTGGACTGACCGCAGAGCAAGTGGGTGATGTTATCCATCCCCATCCAACCTTGTGTGAAGCAATCATGGAAGCATTACACGATGTTCACGGCCAAAGTGTGCATAAGATATAATTCACATGCCAAATATTATGTGAAAAACCACATCACCCTCACAAGTAGGCCGCCGGGTAATACCGTTCGCTCTCCGGCTTACCCGACGGTCGATGCCTAATTTAGTTTTAACATCAATACCTATTGTTGGTTTCAGTGCAGAAGATCTTCACAGAGTAACTTTTTGCACGAGAATCATTGTTTTATTAAGTTTAGAGAGGAGAGACAATCAAATGAAATTTCCCGAAAACCTAAAGTACAACAGAGAACACCTTTGGGTAAAAGTAGAAGATAATACTGCTTACGTGGGTATTACTGACTATGCTCAAGACCAACTGGGAGAAATACTCTATGTAGATTTACCCGAAGAGGACCAAGAATTTTCCAAAGGAGATCAATTCAGTGAGGTGGAATCCGCAAAAGTAAATTCTACGTTGATGCTGCCTTTTGCCGGTACTGTGTTAGAAGTCAACGAAAAACTTGACGACGAACCTGAATACATAAATGAGGCGCCTTACGATGCGTGGATTGCCAAGTTTGAAGTAAAGGACCTAACAGATCTGGAAGATATGATAAACGCAGCGGAATATGAGGATGGATTAGAGTAAAGTATTATATCTAATAAGGGAGTGTCATCATGTTTCAAATACTAGACAAACAAGACCTGGCACCATCTATCAAACAATTCGTGATAGATGCACCACTGGTAGCCCAAAAAGCACAGCCAGGCCAATTCATCATTCTACGCATCAAAGAAGGCGGCGAACGAATCCCCCTCACCATAGCCGACTACGACGCTAAACAAGGCACAGTAACCGTAGTATTCCAAGAAGTAGGCAAAACCACCCTAGAACTTGGAACACTCAAAACCGGAGACTACCTGGCAGACTTTGTAGGCCCCTTAGGCGAAGGAGTAAAATTCAAAAATCACAAAAAAGTACTTGGAATCGGCGGAGGCCTAGGAGTAGCCCCACTGTATCCAAAACTCAAAATACTGCACCAACAAGGAGCCTACGTAGAAAGCATCATCGGCGCCAAAACCGCAGACCTACTCATAATGGAACAACAAATAAAAGCCGTAAGCAACAAAACCCACATATGCACCGACGACGGCACCAAAGGCCGCCACGGTTTTGTCACCGTAGTACTCAAAGAACTACTGGAACAAGGCGAAAAATACGACGAAATCATCATAATAGGTCCACCCATACTAATGAAGATAGCAGCAGAAATCACAAAACCCTACGGTATCCCCACAATGGTCAGCCTAAACCCCATAATGGTAGACGGCACCGGAATGTGCGGAGGATGTAGAGTAACCGTTGGAGGAGAAACCAAATTCGCCTGTGTAGACGGACCCGCCTTCGACGGGCACAAAGTAGACTTCGATGAACTAATGAAGCGCCTACAAACCTACAAAACCGAAGAAACCACAGCATTACACAAACACAAAGGGGGTAACTGCAAATGCCATCAACAATAAACCGAAGCAAAACAAAAACACCCATGCCCGCCCAAGACCCCAAAAAACGCAGCAAAAACTTTGGCGAAGTAGCCTTAGGCTACACCCAAGAAGACGCAATAAACGAAGCCAGACGCTGCCTAAACTGCAAAAAACCTACCTGCATGCAAGGCTGCCCCGTACAAGTACAAATACCCCAATTCATCAAACACATAGCCCAACAAAACTTCCAAAAGGCCATAAACACAATAAAACAAACCAACAGCCTACCTGCCATCTGCGGCAGAGTATGCCCCCAAGAAGAACAATGCGAACAAAAATGCATACTAACCAAAATGGGAGACCCCGTAGCCATAGGCCGCCTAGAGCGCTTTGCAGCAGACTGGGAAAGAGAACAAGGCATAAAAACCCCAGAACAAACACCATCAGTAGGCAAAAAAGTAGCCATAATAGGCTCCGGCCCTGCAGGCCTAACCTGTGCAGGAGACCTAGCCAAAATAGGCTATGAAGTCACAGTCTTTGAAGCCTTCCACGACCCCGGAGGAGTATTAATATACGGCATACCCGAATTCAGGCTGCCAAAACAAATAGTAAAACAAGAAGTAGACTTCATCAAACAACTGGGAGCAAAAGTAAAAACCAACATGGTAATGGGCAAAATCCTCACCATAGACGACCTATTTAAAAAAGGCTATGACGCCATATTCATAGGCACCGGTGCAGGCCTGCCCAAATTCATGAACATCCCCGGAGAAAACCACCTGGGAGTATACTCAGCCAACGAATTCTTAACCAGAATAAACCTAATGAAAGCCTACAACTTCCCCGAAACCGACACGCCCGTAAAAGTAGGCAAAAAAGTAGCAGTAATAGGCGGCGGCAACGTAGCCATGGACTCAGCCCGCTGTGCCCTTAGAATGGGAGCCGAAGAAGTATACATCATATATAGACGCTCAGAACAAGAAATGCCCGCCAGAAAAGAAGAAGCCGAACACGCCAAAGAAGAAGGCATAATCTTTAACTTCCTAACAAACCCAACCCGCATAATCGGCGATGAAAACGGCTGGGTCAAAGGCATAGAATGCATCAAAATGCAGCTAGGAGAACCGGATGCCTCAGGCAGACGCAGACCCGTTCCCATAGAAGGCTCAGAATACATCCTAGACATGGACACAGTAGTCATAGCCATAGGAACCGGTCCCAACCCGCTATTACCTAAAGCCACCTCAGGCCTACAGCTCAACAAATACGGCTATATCGACACAGATGAAAACGGCAAGACCTCCAAGGAAGGAGTATGGGCCGGAGGGGATATAGTTACCGGTTCAGCTACAGTTATACTGGCCATGGGTGCCGGTAAAAAAGCCGCTCAGTCTATACACGAATATTTGCAAAATAAATAATAAAAACCGGGAAGGAATTATAAAAAATAGTGAACAAAGGGCGGAACTGTGTGATAGTATTATTACATTTTTCTGCCCTTTATGAATACAAATGCAGGAATAATTAAAATCCCCGTTGAAATGTATTATATGATTGCAGTTAGAGGAGAGATAGAAGTGAAAATAGGTATTCCAAGAGCGCTGGCTTACTATGCCTATTACCCATTTTTGACAACCTTTTTTGAAAAGTTGGGACTTGAAGTGGTAGTTTCCGATGAAACCACCAAGGAAATTATGGATATGGGTATTGAAGATACTATTACTGATGCCTGTGTTCCTATAAAACTGTTTCACGGTCATGTGAGAAATCTAATGGATCGGGTTGATTATGTATTGGTACCCCGACTTGTGAGTATAAATCGTGAAGCTACCTTTTGCCCTAAGTTCTTAGGGTTACCCGACATGCTCTCCTGTTCCATATCGAAATTTAAGAATATGCTGGAAGTAAGGATAGATTTAAAAAAGAGTAGATTTGAGCTTTTTATGATTTGCATGAGACTTGCCAGGAAATTCAAAAAAGGTTTTTTTCTAGCTTACAATGCATACTTAAGAGCATTATTGAGTTTTAAAAATTATACACATCAGTTCTTGCAAGGAGGGATTCCTCCTCTGGGAATTCTGGGTCAGAAAAAAAACAATCCTATCCATCTTGCGGTAGTAGGGTATCCATACATGTTATATGACCCATATCTGAGTTTAGATCTAATAAAAAAACTGATAAGCATGGGAGTATATGTGGTAACTCCTGAAATGCTTTGCGAAAGGGATAAGAAAAAGCAAGCAAGCAAACTCAAAAAGACATTGTTCTGGACCTTCAGCAATGAAGTGATAAGGTCGGCCTACTGCTTATTTGAAAATCGAACCGTTGACGGTATAATACACGTAACTGCCTTTGGCTGTGGTCCGGATTTTATTGTGGATAAACTTATGGAAATTGACGCCAAAAGGTATAAAATGCCATATCTTAATATAACTCTTGACGAACACACAGGTCAAGAAGGCCTAAATACAAGACTTGAGGCCTTTGTTGACATGCTAAAGATAAAGAAAGCAAAGAAAGAGGCGGCACTGGCATGAAAAAGGTTTCATTTCCTTATATGGGAACATCCTATATTCCTTTCGAAAGACTATTAAAAGACTTTGGAAATAAAGTGATAGTACCTCCCAGACCAACCGAAGAGACCATCAGTTATGGAACTAAATATGCTCCTGAGTTTGCCTGCTATCCATTCAAGATTGTTTTAGGTACATATGTACAGGTCCTAGAAGCAGGGGCTGATACACTGGTTTCTTCCGGCGGTGTGGGACCTTGTCGGGCAGGGTTGTATACAGCTCTTCAGGAAAAGATATTGCAAGAGTTGGGATATGAATTTGAGATGATTACCCTGGAACCGCCCGGTAGGCACTTCAGGGATTTATTGCAGAATATAAAAAAGTTGATAAATACCAGACTTACTTTAAGGGATTATATAAGTATCAGTCGATTTGCATGGAAACAGCTGGTACTTTTGGATAAAGTTGAACGGCTGTCACATAAGACACGGCCTTTGGAAATCAATAAAGGGGATTCCACACGGGCTTATAAAAAGTGTGTGGAAATGATTGCAGGAGCGGAAAAATACGTCGATTTCAAAGAGATAGAAAGAGAATCAGAACTCTTGTATGAGGCTGTAGAAAAAAGGGATTATGATCCGCTAAAAATAGGAATTGTAGGAGAAATCTATGTTTTAATGGAGCCCTTCTCAAATCTCGAAATTGAAGAAATGCTGGGAGAGTTAGGAGTTTACGTGGAACGTTCCATGTTCCTTTCAGAATACACCATCTCCAATGCAGTTATGGACTTATTTCACATGGCCGGTGAGAGAGATGCAAAGAAAATGGCGGCTCCTTATTTTAAAGAAATGTGCGGTGGTCATGGCAGGGAATCAGTGGGAAATTCGGTAATCTTTGCAAAAAGAGGCTTTGATGGAATAATTCAGCTTTCACCTTTTACCTGCATACCTGAAATTGTAGCAAAGAGTATTCTTCCAAAGGTATGTAAAGAACACGGTTTAGGATTTTTAACCATAAGCCTAGACGAACAAACGGGTAAAGAAGGGCTCAGAACTCGATTGGAGGCATTTGTGGACCTGCTTATGGCCAAACGGAAAAAAGCCGGGACTTTAACAGTAAAATCACAGGTTGCAAAGGAGATGGCTTAATTGGCGTACTATCTAGGTGTTGATGTAGGTTCGGTGAGTACGAACCTTGTATTAATAGATGAAGACGGTGTCCTGGAAGAAGCCATATATATTAGAACTCAAGGCAATCCAATAAGGGCTGTCCAGGAAGGCATGAAACAGCTTTCCTTTCGAAACAAAGGGAAATGGGATGTAAAGGGAGTTGGGGCCACAGGCAGTGGTCGCCAACTGGCAGGTGTTATAGTTGGTGCAGATGTGGTGAAGAATGAGATAACAGCACATGCGGTGGCAGCATTAAGAGAGGATACGGATGTACAGACTGTCTTGGAGATAGGCGGTCAGGATTCTAAAATTATCATTATTAGAGACGGCATTGTAACTGACTTTGCCATGAACACAGTATGTGCAGCGGGAACCGGCTCCTTTTTGGACCAACAGGCTAACCGATTAAATATTCCCATTGAAGAATTTGGCAACTATGCATTGAAATCAAAAAATCCCGTACGCATTGCCGGACGATGTGCAGTATTTGCCGAGTCGGACATGGTTCATAAACAGCAGTTAGGCTACAAAGCCCAAGATATCATAAGGGGTTTGTGTGAAGCTTTAGTGAGAAACTATTTGAATAATATTGCAAAGGGTAAGGAAATTCGCCCGCGTATAGTTTTTCAAGGTGGAGTGGCAGCCAATGCGGGTATGAAGGCAGCTTTTGAAGATGCCCTTGAGGAAGAAATACACATTCCACAGCACTATGACGTAATGGGTGCTATAGGTGCTGCATTATTGGCAAAAGATGCCGAAGTGTCCAAAACTCAATTCAAGGGATTTGGCTTATCGGACATGAATTTTACCGCCGACAGTTTTGAGTGTAGTGGCTGCCCAAATCACTGTGAGGTTATAAACATAAAGATGGAAGGGAAGGTAATTGCACGTTGGGGCGATCGATGCAATAAATGGAAGATTGTAGATAACGGAGTAGCATAACTTTTACAAAGGTGACAAGGGGACGGTTCTGTGACACCTCGTTAGGTGTCACAGAACCGTCCCCTTGTCACCTTAACTTTCCTTTTCATAAGTAGTCATAGTAACCTATGGTTTCTAGTCTTTCGGCCTTGACTGTAACTTCGGATTTCATTTTCTCTTTATATTTTTTTACCTTGTCTCGAATATCCGGATATTTGATTCCTAATATTTGAATTGACAGCAAACCAGCATTTTTGGCGTTATTTATTGCCACAGTGGCTACAGGGACTCCCCCGGGCATTTGGACAATGGAAAGCAATGAATCAAGACCGTTTAAGCTGGAAGTCTTGACAGGCACGCCAATAACCGGCAGCGGAGTAATAGCCGCCACCATTCCCGGCAGGTGAGCTGCACCTCCGGCACCAGCTATAATAACTTCAATACCCTTTTCTTCTGCATATCGAGCGTAGTCAAACATCCTCTCAGGAGTACGATGGGCTGACACAATGGTTATTTCATAATCAATATGGAATTCTTCCAATACCTTGGCAGCTTCCTTCATTATTGGAAGATCCGAGTCGCTGCCCATGATTATACCTACTAAAGCCTTATCTTTCATTTTCATCCCTCCGAAACAACTCTTATGGTTTTCTTAACTGTATCAGCCTTATTTAAAGCACTATCAAGATTTTTATCCACTATGGTTACATGTCCCATTTTTCTAAAGGATTTTGTTTCCTTTTTTCCGTAAATATGCAAGCTCACACCGGGGATGCTCAGTATATCATCCACACCTTCGAAATAAGGTTTCCCTTGATGACCTTCGGCACCCAGAAGATTTACCATTACGGCCGGTAACATCAATTCGGTTGAACCCAAGGGTAAACCGGTTATAGCTCTTAAATGCTGTTCAAATTGAGATGTAACACAGGCCTCAATGGTGTAATGACCGGAATTATGAGGCCGAGGGGCAATTTCGTTCACAAGAACCTTTTTATCATCGGTAAGAAACATTTCAATACCGAAGATACCTACACCGTCCAAAGCTTTCACACACCTGATAGCCAGGTCTTCAGCGCGCTTTTTTACGGACTCTTCAATGCGAGCTGGAGCCACCGTATCATCGCATATATTTGCCCTTTGATCAAAGGTCATCTCTACTACGGGATAACATTTTATTTCACCTTTTGTGCTGCGGGCAACCATTACAGCCAGTTCCTTTTCCACAGGAATAAGTTCCTCAAGAAAGGAATCACATTGTAGGGCTTCTGCAATGTCTTCAGGTTTTTCAATTACAAAAACACCACGACCGTCGTAACCGCCTTTACATGCTTTTTGAACTGCTGGCATTCCAAATTCACTGACAGCACCGGATATGTCACTTTTTACCAAAGCCCATCGGGCAGTTGGTATGTCATAGTCATCCAACATACGTTTTTGTTTTGATTTATCCTGTATGACCTCCAGAACCTGAGGTGAAGGATATATATTGTGGCCTTTGGCATGAAGTTCTTTAAGTATTCGGGTATTGATATGTTCTATCTCAAAAGTGGTAATATCACTTGTTACGACAAGTTCATGAATTTTATCCTCATCGTAAAATCCTGCTACAATCTGGCGATCCACTAAAGAAAAGGCGGGACACTCCGGAGTTGG
>DUNY01000037.1 GCA_012839145.1 Thermoanaerobacterales bacterium | reverse complement strand
TTTTACGAACAATAAAGGTATAATAACAACAGCAATGAGAGGAGCTATTATCTATGCCGAATATCAAACCCATCTTGGATTTTAGGAATCATAATGAATTACTATAGGCTAGCCGGTGTTTTAACCAAAAATGGCAGAGGGAAATTTTGCCATTTTTGATATTAATGAATATGATAAATTGAAGGCTTTATTGAAGCTGAGAGGTCACAGCTTGCCCAAGGAGAGCAGGCGGGTAGAGAACAAGGATGGATGACTGTTGAAGAAGTGGAAGCAGGACTTCGGTGAATTGCCGGAGGATAAATAAAAGGAGGGGTAACAACCCCTCCTTTCTAATTTTCGTATTTGCAGCAATCATCCACATAAAGGTGCCAGGTATTTGGCTGGTGTGATTTTCTCCGTGGTTAATAAATCCATTTTTCTTTAATATTTTTTGTGCTAATCATAAAAAACACCAGACTAAACATAACTAACATAAAAAAACTCAAACCCAACAGTAAATGGCCATCTCCATTTATAGCAGTTTTTAATATATCCACTCCATATGTTAAAGGTATCAGATAAGATAATGGTTGCAAAATCATAGGCAGCTTCTGTACGGGTATAAATAAACCGCATAAAAAAATCATCGGGAATCTAAAAAAATTAGAAAATGTTTGGGCTTCGAAAACCTCACTTACCGATACAGCGATTAAAAGGCCTAAAAATGTAGAGGTGACTGCAATAAAAAACACGCTTGTCAATACCACAAACCAATTAATACCTGTTAAGTCTACAATAAATGAGGCAAATACTACCGGAACAAAAGCATTTATAATTCCAAACAGTATGGCGCCTGTGGTTTTAGCCAACATCAAGAGATTCAAATCAATGGGGGCAAGGAGTAAACGTTCAAAAGAACGGCTTCTCCTTTCAAAGGTTATAGTAACTGCCAACATAGAGGTAGTTCCAAACAATATGGACATAGCCATTACACCAGGTAAAATGCTCCTTATATCCACTGTTGTTTGGGAGCGCAGAAAAAACATTAACGTCCAGGCAAAAGGGAATATAATACCCCAACTGATGTTAGGTGGCTTTAAATAGTAATTTCTCATATCCTTCATTAAAATGCTCTTAAAGGCAATCCATGATTTCACTTTTTACCACCTTCATTTTTCATTTTCTTAGCTTCTATGCCTGTGGCCTTAACAAATACTTCTTCCAATGAAGGTTTAATAACCTTGGCCTCATATAAAGTTAAAGAATTATCCTTAAAAACCTCTATAATAGGAATTAAATCGATGGTTTCCGGAGATAAAACCCTAATAGTTTGTTCATCAATTACCTTATACTTATATTCTGGAAATGCTTGCTGCAATATCCCCTGTGATTCTAAGATACCATTGCCTACGGTGAACTGAACTATCTTTTCTCTTTGAGCTGCCTCCATCAGTTTTTCAGCGGAATCTATTTTTACAATTTTACCATCAACAATGAATGCAATTCGATTACATAACCGCTCTGCCTCTTCTATGTAATGAGTAGTTAAAAAAATAGTTGTACCGCTTTTATTTAGGTCAATAAGTAGTTTCCTAATATGCCTGGCACTTTCTACATCTATTCCTGTGGTAGGTTC
>DUNY01000157.1 GCA_012839145.1 Thermoanaerobacterales bacterium | reverse complement strand
TTTATAGGCGGTTCATCCACTCCGACAAAAATTAAACAATTCTGTCTCAGTAAGTTTATAACATCCATGGTCAGCCAATCCACACTTCGAAATTCCACTGCGATCGGGATTTCTCTCAATCGTTCCCGCACTCTTTTTAAAAAATCTCTATTTTTTTCGGTATTGTGAAAGCTGTAGGGAAATTGAAACAACACGCAACTTAAGCGATTTTGCTCAATAAGGGGTTTCAATGCATCACTGAATTTATTCACTGTAGCATCGCTCAGGTCTTGTTGATGAGTCATGCCCCCATAGGCTTTAACTGAAAACAGGAATCCATCCGGGGTTTTTTTAATCATGTGATAGAACATGTAGCTATTAGGCATGCGGTAATAGCTTGAATTAACTTCAGTAAAAGAAAAAGTGCGGCTGTAAAAAGAAAGCATGTCTTTGTCTTTTAGATCCTCAGGATAAAACCGACCCTTCCAATCTTTATATGCATAACCCGATGTAGCTATAAATATCATTTTTGATCCTCCGGGGATGCAGTTTGTTATGTTATAACCATATTATGCTTAATTGCAAAAAGCAGTGCTTGTGTCCTGTCGCTGACTCCTAATTTTTGAAATATATTCGTCAGATGATTTTTTACTGTCTTTTCAGTAATAAAAAGCTTTTCACCGATTTCTTTATTCGAAAGACCCTGTGCCATCTCCTGAAGCACTTCCTGTTCCCTAGCTGTGAGATTGAAAGTATCTTCAGTTTGCTCTTTATTTTTTGAAAGTCGGCTCAGCTCCTCAAATACTTTTGGTGTAAGGGAAGGTGGAATAAATCCTTGGCCTTCGGCTACCTTTTGAATGGTCTCAATGAGTTCGCCTGGCCTAACATCTTTTAAAACATAACCTGATATACCACAGCGTATAAGTTCAAATAAATACTCTTCTTGATTATGAATAGTCAGAGCAATAATATTTACATCAGGTTTTTCTTGTTTGATTATTTTTGTTGCCATTATACCGTTCATGTTGGGCATATTTATATCCATTAGAATCATGTCTACATCAGTTGTCCTGGCAAGTTCAATGGCCTGTGCTCCATCTTCAGCTTCACCCACGACTTCAATACTGGGCTCTAATGATAGGATTTTTATTATTCCCTCCCGGATCAAAGGATGATCATCCACAATGATGACTTTCATCCGGTCCTTTTTAGTATCCGACAATTTTATTACCTCCGACCCCCGGCCATATATGATCAATTTTTGTAGTAGGTACACTGAGTATTACTTCAGTTCCCCGGCCTAATGCCGACTTAATTTCAAACTTCCCTTTCAACAGTTGTATCCGCTCCCTCATACCTACTATACCAAAAGCTACTCCGTTTTTCTCTGCCATCACTTTTACCATGTCAAATCCACAGCCATTGTCTCTGACAACTACATTTATCTTTTTAGGCAAATATTCGATTTTAATCACAATTTCCGTGGCATTGGCATACTTTCGAACATTTGTCATGGACTCCTGTATAACTCTGAAAATTGCTATAACCAAGGAACTAGCCAATTCATACTCCTGACCCATAATAGTTATCTCAACAAAAATACCGTAATCTTTGGTATACTGTTCGATATATCTTTTAAGTGCCGGTACCAGCCCCAAGTCATCCAGTGACATGGGCCTCAAATCAAAAATGATCTTTCGCACATCTTGGAGACTTGTACGGACCAAGTCCATTAAACCATATAGTTCATCTTCAAGTAGAGATGGATTCATTTCCATTAACTTTAAACAAAATTCGGCACGCATAACAATGTTTGCCAAGCTCTGCGCCGGGCCGTCATGTATTTCTCTGGCTACCCTTTTTCGCTCTTCTTCTTGAGCCATGATTACCGAAAGACCTAGTGCTTGCATTTGCTGCATCTCACCTATTTGTATACTAGCATTTTGTAAGTCATTGCAGAGAATCTTAAGTGCCATTCCTATATTGCTGATTAATTCTTCAGACCTCCTGATAGTTATTTCCAAAGTCTTTAAACTTCTTTCCAAGTAATCTCTATGAAGGCGTAGCATTTTTTCTTTTTCTCGCTTGCTGAGTAAGTCCAATTGTTTTTGATGAGCTTGGTCATAAGCATTTTTTATCTGCTCTTCATTATACTTATCAAAGTTCCTGCTTACTTCCATTAGATAGATTCTAGATTTATTATATTCTATTTCTAATGCATCAACTTCTTTTATAATTTCCCCAATGTCGGTTCTTGTTAATGCCAGTTCGCGTTTTGTGCGCTCATAGTCCCTTCTGGCAGTTTCACCCAGTTGGTAAAGTTCCTCCCGGCTACTTTCTACTGTTTTTCTAGTTTTCTCTATAACCTTTTCGAGCCTGGTTATATTTACCAATTCAATTCATCCTCGCCTATCACATCATTACCCAAAATTGGCAACTTCTCTTTGTTTATTTTCTATATGTAAAGCAATAAATCCTTTATTAAAATATGGTAAATATTCCTATTGTTCTCTTGTCTTAAATTGCAATGCCAGTGAATCCAGCTGAAGGCTGATGCGATTAAGTTTTTTGGCACCGTGATTGATTTCTTTCATGAACTCTTTCTGTACTGAGGAGTCTGTTTTTTCATAGTTTTCTGAACGATGCACAATCAAACCTGAAGTGGCATTCATTTCACTAACAACATGTTTTATGGAATTGAATAGCACTCCCAATTGATCGCTCATGATATTAAAAGCCTGAGCTAAACGCCCCAATTCATCATTTCTCGTTACATCGAGTCTGGAAGAAAAATCACCTAAAGAAACCTTTTCCGTTGCTTTCATCAGTTCTTCCACCGGTTTACCCACCGCTTTAACAACTACATATCGAGCTATTATTAAACCAACAAGGACTGTTATCACAAAAATTACTATTAAATTATAACCGGTTTGCTTAAGATGTCTTAAGGTTTTGCTGAAATCCACCAGTATATGAGTATAACCGAATATTTTCCCCGTATCATCTGAAATAGGTGATGCAAAAGCAAAGGCTACAATATTTTTATCTTCGTTTTTTAGTGCAACTAGTTTTTCTTTATCTACTTTTTTGTAAGCAGTATTAAAATAAGTATTCCCTTCAAATTCATTACCGGGGCCGCCAAAGGCCACCACCTTTCCCTCTTCATCATAAACAGCCGCTTCCATGACAAATCCGTCACTTTTCAGCTTTGTCAGGACTTCATTGAGTGCATTATATCTTTTGGAACTGATGGCATCGCGAGCAACAACGTTTGTTGTATGAACCAGGGACCAACCACGATTGATAGTATCTTTTGTAAAGGTGTCACGGTCCCGGATGAAAATAGAAAACCCTATAAATCCCATAAGTATAATAATAAGCAGTGTAAAACTGAGGCTTAGCCGAAATGTAAGTGAAAAACCTCTAGGCTTGAAATGTCTATTTGCCATATACACCATTCCTCTCATTAAACTCTGTTTTGGCCGGATAGTGTTTTCATGTAAAAAGTTAGCTCCGGTCTAAGGATCACAAAACCTCTCCCTTAAGCCTGGCCTGTCATGTCAGCTTAATACTTACAATATGCAGGGGCTTGCGGTTCAAGGGGGGCGTCCTGCCAAGTATCCGGCAGCATACGTCTTGCACTCCGCACTAGCTGCGTTTTTGTCCCAAGCTAAAGAATGACAACGGTCTTTCTCAAAAAATGACGCTTCGTGTCATCTCTACCTTCCTACACCGTCAATATTATATGGGTTTAACCACTGCCCACTATTAGTTCAATTTGATCTTTAACCGCTGTTCCTGTGAAAAAACAAATACCCGCCGGAAGTTCAAGAACCTTTTTGGCTCCCTTCACGATTGGACTGAAACGATAGGGTTGCATTGAATGAATTATATGCAAGATTTTATCAACTTCATCCAGAAAAATTACATCAATGGGATATCTCATAAAACAGGTATGAACTGAGGAACATGGAGCAATCAATAGTCCGGTTCCCTCTTCCAGGAACTCTGTTCCGATTAAACCTTTAAGTCTTTGGAAAAAACTCTCGGCCTTTAAGACCTTTGTTCCCAATATAGTCTGATTATTAATGTTCAATACTTTCACAGCAATCACCCTAGCGCCCGAAAACCCTCATTATTTGAATGGCAGCAGGCCCTAACAGAACTACAAAAATGGCGGGAAATATAAAAAACACCATGGGAATGAGCATTTTTACCGGAGCCTTCATGGCCAACTCTTCGACGCTCTGCCGACGTTTAAGACGCACTTCCTTTGATTGCAGGCGCAACACTTTACCTATACTGATTCCCAATTGTTCCGCCATAATAACAGATCCTACAAAATTTGAAAAATCATCTACAGCCAATCGGTCAGCCATATCCCTTAACGCCTCCCGTCGCGGCTTTCCCATTCGTATCTCTTCCAGAACAATAAATAATTCATCAGGTAAAACACCCTTGGATTTATCCACCACTTTCTTTATTGCACCGTCAAATCCTAGACCGGCCTCTATGCAAACAGTGAGTAAGTCCAATACTTCCGGTAATTCCTTGCTTACTTGTTCTTTTCTCTGACGACCCTTTGAGTTAATCAATACATCAGGCAGCAGCCATCCGAAGATACATGCGGCAATAATCATTACCAAACTCTGTATATGGGATTTACCTGAATTATGTAACAGAAAACGGATTCCAATGGCAAAAATCACAGCCATCAGGTATTTTATAACTAATACTTCTCTTGGTAAAAGGTTGTACGGCTTTCCCGCCTCACTGAGTTTTTTTGCCAAAATGTCTTCATTTGCAGCCGGAATGTATTTCATGAGAATACCAAAAATCCCTGAAAACATCGGTTTTACAAACCGCTGGTACAGGGGAAAAGATAGTTCTTGCTGCCTTATGGGAACCGGTGTTTCTGGACCAACCACTTCAGTTACTCGATTTTTCATTTTCATCTTCTCTCTCTCAAGTATACCGAAGATGAAAAAAATGAATGCAAACATTGCTCCGAAAACACAGAATAAGGTAATCAATCTAAACATCTTGCTCGCTTCCCCCTAAAACTTAATGTCAACAATTTTTTTAATGATCATTAGCCCTGAAAGTTGACCCAGTATAGCTAAACTCAGCATTGCAAGACCTGTTTTATTTCTGAAAAGTTCGAGAATATACCCGGGATTTGAGGAAAACATGAAAACCGCCAAAAAAATAGGTAACAAGCCGATTATAAGGCCTGATATGCGGCCTTGGGCTGTAAGGGTCTTGATTTCCCTTTTTATGCGCACTCGCTCTCTGATGGCCCCGGCAATATTATCCAATACCTCTGCAAGATTACCTCCCACCTGTCTTTGTATTAACACTGCGGTTATAACTAATTCCATATCATCACTGTTAACTCTTTGTGACAGGTTTTCCAGAGCTAGTTCAATGGAGGTGCCTAAATTTATTTCTAGAATTGTTCTGTCAAATTCTTTTTTAATGGGATCAGGTAGTTCCCTTCGGACCATATCCATACTCTGTACAAAACTGAACCCTGAGCGAAGTGAATTGGACATAATGGAAAGAGCATCACTGATTTGAGCGTTGAAATCGGCAAGTCTTTTATTGCGGGCGGAATCGACAATAACAAAGGGGACTACGGCTGAAATAGCACCAATGGCTATGCTGACTAAAGGTTTTAAAGTTGTTGAAAAAACCAGCATAGCTGTCCCTATTGCTATGGCGGTTACCATGACGATAAACTCACCACCGCTGAGCAAAATATCTGCTTCTCCCAGTTTTTTATCTATTCTTGCCCCGAGTCGGCGAGTTATGGAAAAATCACCGGCACGGGCCAATATTTGACGTAAAAAATCGTGTTTTGGTTTGTCGTTTTTCTCGCTTTTTTTAGTCTTGGCTTCTTTTCCGGCTACTTTATTAATTCGTGAAATCATTTCATTTTTCTTTGAAGTGCGTAACAAATCAAGACCCAGCACCGATATAAATATTGTGGTGAAAATCAGACTGCATATTACAACCAAGTCCATAAAACTTGCCCCCTAATAAAGATTCTTTGTAAATACCTCGGTCGAAAGTTTGTATCCACTTATTTCGAGACGCTCAATAAATTTCGGGCGCATTCCGCTGGGCTTAAATTCACCTTTCACCTTTCCGTCTTGATCAACACCGGTTTGAATATAATTAAATAAATCTTGAAGCACTATCACATCACCTTCCATCCCCTGTACTTCAGTTATATGAGTGATTCGGCGGGAACCGTCTCGAAGCCGACTTTGGTGTATTATCAAATCTATAGCCGAAGATATCTGTTCCCTTATGGCTCGAATTGGAAGATCCATACCGGCCATCAAAACCATTGTCTCCAGACGGGAGAGCATATCCCGAGGGGAATTGGCATGTCCTGTGGTAAGGGATCCATCATGGCCTGTGTTCATGGCCTGAAGCATGTCTAGGGCTTCTCCGCTTCTTACTTCGCCTACTATTATACGGTCAGGACGCATGCGAAGGGCGTTCCTTACAAGATCCCTAATTGTTATGGCACCTTTACCTTCTATATTAGGCGGACGGCTTTCCAGAGTCACCACATGGGGCTGGTGAAGGGCAAGTTCCGCTGCGTCTTCAATGGTTACAATTCTTTCGTTGACCGGTATGAACGATGAAAGCACATTAAGGGTAGTGGTTTTACCACTACCGGTTCCACCGGAAACCACTACATTCAGCCTGGCTTTAACGCAGGCTTCAATGAACTGGGCCATTTCCGGCGTTAAGGTGTTAAATTCAATCAGATCCTCAATCATCAAAGGGTCGGCAAAAAACTTTCTGATGGTAACAACCGGACCCGTAAGCGACAGTGGAGGTATAATGGCATTGACTCTGGAACCATCAGGCAACCTGGCATCAACCATGGGCATACTTTCATCTATGCGCCTTCCGATCGGAGAAACTATGCGATCGATAATGTTCATCACATGATCGTTGTCTCTAAAAAAAACATCACTTAATTCCAATTGCCCGCTTCTTTCTATGTACACCTGATCAGGGCCGTTCACCATTATTTCACTGATTTCCCGATCGTTTAGTAGTGGGGTAATTGGACCGTAGCCCGCAACTTCATCGTATATTTCATCGGATATTCGCATGCGATCAAGGCGGGGAATGTGATTCGCATCGGCTTCAATGATACTTTCAACCATTTGTTCTATATGTTTACGGATAAAATCCTTGTCTTCCTTTTCCGGAGTTTTTAATTCCTTTAGTTCATCCACGATTTTTTTATGTAGCTCAGTCTTTAAATCCGCATAAGGATCCCTGCCTGCATTTTCAAAAAGTCCCTTTTTCTCCTCGGAATTTATATTCTCAGCTAGTTTTTTACTAATCTCAAGTTTCTTTAATAAAGACACCCTAGGTTCACTCCCGAATAAATACTATAAATTAAAAACTAAACATTCTCATAACAACCGATTTCTTGGGTTTTTCCAGATCTCCTTCGGGTTTTGTTATATCAAGAGCTTCAATTAAACTGCCTATACCTGATGAAACTTTGGAATGGGGTTGGCTCATAACAAAGGGTATACCTTTATTGATAGCGTTTTTAACTGTTTTAAAATCTTCCGGTACTACTGCAGTCAGGGAAATTCCCAGTGTTTTTTCAATTTGCTTTACTCTTAAACCTTCTGAGCCCTGTTGGCTCAAGATAGTTTTTGCTC
>DUNY01000263.1 GCA_012839145.1 Thermoanaerobacterales bacterium | reverse complement strand
TTAAAAGAAAAGGACTCATCTTCTTTAAGAGCGGTAAAATCTTGAAGAAGCTCTAACAGCTGATCTTCTGAGAGGATAAAGCCACTGTTTATGTATGGGACCAGAGTTTTACGAAAAGATGAATTTAGAGCTTGAAAGGGCAGCTCTTTATTTAAAAGCAAAGAAGGCTCGGGCTTTTCCTCGTTTATCAGTTGCTCCAGCAGATCCATGATAAAGGTCACACGCTCTTTTTTTATAGGTAAATTCAGCTTTGATAAAAGATTAAATGCCGTCTGAGTTTCTTGGGTGTGAGGTATATCAAGGGTCGTCAAAGGTTTTAGCGGGTTTTGTGATTCCTCTGTCTCATGCTCGACAACTTTAAAAACAATTTGAGATGTAGATGATTCTACTACCTTCAATTTAAGAAAATCACCGATGCTTAGGTCTAGTAAGCAGTGAGCGAAGACTTCTGTGCCACCTATATTTACAATATAACCATTTTCTTTCTTTTGTGTTATATAAGCGCTTATCACATCTTGAGATGTTATGGCACTATTTATATCGGAGGTTTGAGTTAGATAAATTCTCATGGTTCTACCTCCCAAAATTAGATAAAACCAGTAGTATTTACTTGATTATATCATATAAAAAACTTCGAGCAAAAGCCCGAAGTTTTAATAGAAAAGCCTATATTTTATTTTGCAAGAGAAAGTACTTCTCCCATCAATGTCTTAAATTTATCGGCTGTTCCTGTTGCACCTGTAACCAAATCTACGGCAGCTGCATCCTGCTTGTCAATCAGTGAATTTGACAAGGCTTGGATTGCCTTAGCCGGAGTTGTGCCGGATTTCTCCTCCATATTTGATGCATATTCTTCATCTACACTCTTGTAACGACCATCATCTTTGTTGGTTTCATCAAAGGCGGCAGTGACAACCTTGCCATCTTTAATTATTACAGCAGCTATGGCCTTCCAACCGTGGTCGTCAAAATCTTTTTCAGCTGCCTTATACAAACCGTCTTTGTATGTTCCCGCTGCTTCTACCGGTGAACCTGCCAAAGCTTCTTTTACCATTTCTTTAAAAGAATCTGAACTGTGGGTGGCACCTGTAACTGCATCAACATTTTCCGGATTCTGTTTTGAAATTAAAGAAACTTCCAGTTCGTTATAGGCATCCAAGGGAGTTGTGCCTGATTTAGCCTTCATGTTGGAAGCATATTCGGTATCAAAGCTTTTTATAACTCCATCTTCATTAATTTCATCGAAGTATACGCCGGCTATTTTACCGTCTTTAACAACTACGGTAACCATAGCTTTCCAACCATGATCGTCAAAATCCGCCTTCTCTACATAATATACTCCGTCATTATAAGATACTTCCTGATTTTCAGCAGGTTGTTTCGGCTCTGACTCGACCGGTGGGGTCTGTTCTTGAGGCTTTTGCTGTCCGCATCCGGCAACCAGTGCTATAGCCAGTAATGCCACAAGAGTGACTATTAAAAGCTTTTTCATTTTAAAACTCCTCCTTTTGTGAAAGTGTTAATTATTATTATGTATATAAAATTAGACAAAAAAATAAAAAATCCTGCTAGAAAAATAAAAACTGTAAAATATAATCAACGACCAAATTATGAGATTGATAGGTGTATAAATTAATACACAATAAAATACATAATATTACAACAAATTGTTCAGAAGTAACGAACTATAATCTGATATCTGAAAATAAAGTTCGGCTTTGATGTTGACAAGCCGTGCCTACTTTGTTAAAATATTCATTAGACAAGCAATGTTTAAGCCCTGTATAATTTCGGGAATATGGCCCGGAAGTTTCTACCAGGTGTCCGTAAAACACCACAGGCTACAGGGGAATCGCTTAATTCCCTGTTTTCAACGGGGTTTTTTGTTTTTTTGCCCTAGGAAAAGGGAATTACATAAATAAATTAAAGGTATAATAAAAGGAGGCTTTATTTGTTATGAAGGAGGAGATTTCCATTTCAAACGGTTCAGACAGTCAACTTGAAAGGATGTTCGGTTTAACGGAGAACGGAACAAATGTAAAGACCGAAATCCTTGCAGGGGTGACTACATTTGTAACAATGGCTTACATCCTCTTTGTAAACCCAATCATACTTGGAGATGCAGGTATGGATAAAGGGGCAGTCTTTATGGCTACTGCTTTGGCGGCGGCATTGACAACACTCTTTATGGGTGTTTATGCTAACTATCCCTTTGCTTTAGCTCCGGGAATGGGTTTGAATGCTTATTTTGCTTATGTTATGGTGGGCGGTGCAGGACTTTCCTGGCAGGCGGCTCTTGGGGCAGTATTTGTTTCGGGTATTATTGGTATCATAGTTACATTGACTGGACTTAGAGAACTATTAATTAAGGCTATACCCATGCCCTTGAAACATGCTATGGGTGCAGGTATCGGAATGTTTATGACCTTTATAGGCCTTACTAATGCAGGTATCGTAATAGCAAGTGAAGATACTTTTTTAGATCTTGGCAATCTCACAGAACCTGGTCCATTATTGGCTACCATTGGACTTATTATAATGGCAATTTTGGTAGCAAGAGGAATAAAAGGTGGTATATTACTTGGTATTCTAATTACAACTATTATTGGTATTCCTATGGGCATAACACAATTTCCGTCAAGCCCAATATCTCTCCCCCCAAGCTTAGCTCCTACAATGTTTAAATTGAACATTCTGAGTGTTTTAAAGTTTTCTTTATTCCCAGTAATATTTTCACTGTTTTTTACAGACATGTTTGACTCTATTGGAACTTTTGTTGGTGTGGCCAGCCGCACAGGAATGATAGATGCGGAAGGTAATCTTAAACGGGGGAACAAAGCGCTTTTCGTTGACTTCATCGGTACTGTCCTAGGTTCACTGCTTGGCACCAGCACTATAACAACCTATGTAGAGTCCACTGCGGGAGTCACTGAAGGTGGAAGAACAGGACTTACATCTGTAGTTGTAGCAATAATGTTTGCCGCAAGTGTGATTTTCTCACCTATCGCCTTGGCTGTTCCTGGTGAAGCGGTAGCTCCGGCTCTTATTATGGTTGGTGTATTTATGGCCACAAGCTTAAATAAAATAGATTTCAGCGATTTTTATGAAGCTTTTCCAGCCTTTTTGACCGCTATCATGATGCCATTATCCTATAGTATATCTTTCGGTCTTGCCATCGGATTTGTGGCATACGCAGCATTGATGCTGCTTGCCAGAAGAGGAAAAGAAGTACATTGGATAATGTATGCTCTTGCTGTCATCTTTATACTTTACTTTGCATTTATCAGATAAATTCACAAAAAAGGTGGCAGGGGACGGGTTCCCTGTCACCTTTTTTGCTCATGTTGTGTTACAAACAATACAAACAAGACCTTCCTTAAGTTTACGGGAGGTCTTGTTTTTTGGTGTTGCTTTATTAAAAACATGCACGATGCTATAATTAGATAAATAGAGAAACCTAAGAAGTTAATTTAAATTGGAGGAGAATATGCTGAAGAATAAAATCTATGTAAGTTATGGTGATAACCCCAAAAAGATGATTTTTGATGTTTTATCAAGCATAAAAATAGAAAACTTCATAAACAAAGATGCCTTCATAGGAATAAAACCTAATTTAGTAGTTGCCAAACCTTCTACTTCCGGAGCCACCACATCGCCGGAGCTTTTAGAAGGCGTAATTAGATACTTGAAATCAAAAGGATTTGAAAATATCGTAGTTTTAGAGGGCTCGTGGGTAGGAGATCGAACCTCAAGAGCCTTTGAAATATGCGGATATACTGAGATTGCAAAGAAATTTGATGTCCGTCTAATCGATCTGCAAAAGGACACATATAAGACATGTTCTGTAGAAGGTATGGAATTAAATATATGCAACGAAGCGCTGAAATTAGACTACTTGATTAACATGCCGGTCCTTAAAGGACACTGCCAAACAAAAATAACTTGTGCCTTGAAAAACATGAAAGGTTGTATCCCCAATAAAGAAAAGAGAAGGTTTCATACTATGGGGTTACATAAGCCAATTGCATATCTCAATAAAGCCATAAAAAATGATTTAATAATTGTAGACGGATTAATAGGAGATTTGAACTTTGAAGAAGGGGGAAATCCTGTAAAAATGGATCGAATTATTGTCGGCTTCGATCCGGTTTTGATAGATTCATATGCAGCAAGTTTAATGGGATACGACCCTGAAGAAATATCATACATAAAAATAGCGGAAAGCATAGGTGTTGGAAGTTGTCTAACCTCAAAGACACAAATATGCGAACTAAATGAGGATTATAATACACAAAAGATACCTTATTCTCGGGAAATCGAGAGACTATCCAAATATGTAGAGGAAAAAGATGCCTGCTCAGCCTGCTATGGCAGCTTAGTCCATGCCCTAGCTAGATTGAGAGAACAGGGGGTATTGAGTAAATTAAGGGAAAAAGTTTATATAGGCCAGGGATATAAAGGAATAAAGAATAAAGGTATCGGAGTAGGAATTTGCACTAAAGGTTTTGAAAAAAATGTGCTGGGATGTCCACCTACGGCAAAAGATATAATTAATGTTTTAAAACAAAACCTATAGATAAAAAACCTCTCTTTCACTTTTGAAAGGAGGTTTTTTAGAATGTTTACGTGAACTTACTAAATTTAGGAAGGAATATGGAACAAACTTGTTGAAATTTAGATAATTAAAACAACTTATTATTCGTATAGTTATATTGAAGGGAGCAAACAAACTAAATAAAAAATATATATTATTGTGAAAGGAGTGTTGAATATGTTTAATTTTGTTCTAACATGTTGTTCTACGGCAGATATGTCCTATGAATATTTTCAAAAAAGAAAGATACCCTTTGTATCATTTCATTTTAATATGGATGGGCAAGAATACCCGGATGATTTAGGCCAAACCATGTCTTTTCAAGAATTCTACAGTAGAATTGAAAAGGGGGCAATGCCAACTACCTCTCAGGTAAATGTGGGACAGTTTATAGATTTTTTTGAACCCTATCTAAAAGATTCAAAGGATATCTTGCACATTTCCCTTTCTATAGGTTTGTCAGGTGCCTACAATTCAGCATGTATAGCAAGAGAGGAACTATTATCCAGGTATCCGGAACGGAAAATTATGATTGTAGATTCCCTGGGAGCTTCTTCAGGCTACGGATTACTTACTGATTTAGCTGCAGATATGCGAGACAGTGGTGCAACAATTGAAGATGTTCACACATGGGTAGAGGAACATAAGTTAAATGTTCATCACTGGTTTTTTTCCACTGATCTTACCCATTATAAACGTGGTGGTCGTATATCCGCAACATCAGCAATTGTGGGAAATTTATTGAATATATGTCCCTTATTAAATGTGAACAGTGAGGGTAAATTAATTCCCCGTGCAAAAATTCGTGGGAAAAAAAATGTAATCACAGAAATAGTAGAGAAAATGAAAATACATGCAGAAAATGGCCTGGAGTATTCAGGCAAATGTTTCATATCTAACTCCGCATGCTATGATGATGCACGGAAAGTAGCTGATTTAGTTGAAGAAAACTTTCCTAATTTGAATGGACCAGTAATGATTAACAGCGTTGGTACTGTAATAGGTTCCCATACAGGCCCTGGTACAGTTGCACTTTTTTTCTTAGGTGATAAACGGGTAGATTAAACCTAGAAAATAACACTTATCATAGATATTCATAAAAATCTAAGAAACAAGAAAGTAGAGATATTCATACTTACATATGAAAAAAAGAATATGGGAAGATGATATGCAACAAAAATATAAAAACAGTGAACTAATAATAAAAAAATGGGGCTTGGGCTGAGGCAGTTATGGAAAACATGAAAACCGTTGATACAAATATTATTTTAAGGCAAGCACCCCCTCTCTTAACTTTTAGTGGGGGTTTTTTATTTTTTGTCTCCTTATTATGATTATTATAAGAAGGAATATCAGTGAGACTTTTATGGGTCTACTGTAGGCGGAGCTGTTCTCTGATCACTTTTACTAAATCACATCTAAATGCTATAATAAGGTAGAATATAACCATATATGATTGCACATAGAATAAAATATAACAAAAATTTCGAATAATAACAATTGATGAAAATATAAGGGGGAAAATAAATGGCAATAAAAAAGAGTGACTTATACAGCAAACTTTGGCAGAGCTGTGATGAATTAAGAGGTGGCATGGATGCCTCCCAATATAAAGATTATGTGCTAATACTATTATTTGTCAAATATGTAACAGATAAATACTATGGTAAGCCGGACTCATTATTAGTGGTGCCTGATGGCGGTAGTTTTCACGATATGGTGAAACTAAAGGGAAATAGTGAAATTGGCGATAAAATGAATAAAATAATACATAATCTAGCTGAAGAAAATGACTTGGTAGGAGTCATAACAGTAGCGGATTTTAATGACGATGACAAACTAGGCAGGGGGAAGGAAAAGGTAGATAGACTGACAAATTTAATATCAATATTTGAATCTGACAGTCTTGATATGAGTAAAAATAGTGCCGATGGTGATGACTTACTTGGAGATGCCTACGAATACCTAATGCGAAACTTTGCCACAGAATCGGGGAAATCCAAAGGGCAATTCTACACACCAGCAGAAGTATCTAGGATAATGGCGAAGGTAATAGGAGTGGAAAATTCTAAGAGCCGAGGAGATACCATCTACGACCCCACATGTGGAAGTGGTTCACTGCTGCTTAAGGCCGCTGATGAAGCACCTTTTGGTCTTACTATCTATGGTCAGGAAAAGGACAATACTACCAGGGCCCTTGCAAAAATGAATATGATTCTACACGAAAATGCAATAGCAGATATCCGGCAAGGGGATACCCTATCATCACCGGAGTTTTTGAAATCTGATGGAAGTCTGGAAACCTTTCATTTTGCAGTAGCCAATCCGCCTTTTTCAACGAAATCATGGCGAAATGGTCTTGACCCAGAAAATGATGTATATGGTCGTTTTCAAGGCTTTGGTATTCCGCCGGCTAAAAATGGTGACTATGCCTTTTTGCTGCACTTTATACACTCATTAAAGAATAATAAGGGAAAAGGTGCAATAATTCTTCCACATGGAGTACTCTTTAGGGGAAATGTAGAAGCCCAAATCCGTAAAAACATCGTAAAACGAGGACTTATCAAAGGAATAATCGGTCTACCTCCAAATCTGTTCTATGGCACGGGAATTCCGGCATCAATTATTGTAATCGACAAAGAAGATGCAGATAAACGAAACGGCATATTTATGATCGATGCAAGCAGTGGATTTATAAAAGATGGCAACAAAAACCGACTTAGAGAGCGAGATATACATAAAATCGTAGATGTATTTAAAGGCCAGCTGGAAATCCCCAAGTACTCTCGTTTTGTAGACATCAAAGAAATAGAAGAAAACGACTACAATCTAAATATACCAAGATATATAGATACACAGGAAGAAGAAGATATTCAAGATATCGGAGCACATCTCATGGGGGGAATTCCCAATCGGGATATTGATGATTTAGAGAAATACTGGTCTGTATATCCTAATTTGAAAGACGAACTTTTCTCACCTACCAAAAGAGAAGGTTACAGCAAGTTAAATGTCGAAACGAAAGATATAAAATCCACCATTTTTTCTCATGATGATTTCGTTAAATACTCAAATAAAGTAAAAGACAAACTTAACAACTGGAAAGACAAATATGTTCCAATACTAAAAGACATAGATTCTAACACAAAACCTAAAGAATTGATATTTGACATCTCAGAAGACCTAATAGATGCCTTTTCAGACAGTAAATTAATAGATAAATATGATGTATATCAGCATCTGATGAACTATTGGCTGGAGACTATGAGAGATGATATTTATATGATCTCTGAAAACGGCTTTATAGCAAATGAAGAACTAATACCTGATGATTTAATCATAAACAGATATTTCAAAGAGGAAAAAAAGGTCATAGAAGAACTGGAAGTAAAAAGAGATGAAATAACAAGACAAAAAGAAGAATTTGAAGAAGAACATTCCAGAGAAGAAGGGGTATTAGAAGAAGTTAAAAATGATAGAGGAAATATAACCAAGACAAATCTAAACAAGCGAATAAGAGAAATAAGAGACGACCAAGATGCTGAAGATGAGCTTAAAATACTTGAACAATATTTAAAGTTAATGGACACAGAATCAGAGGCAAAAAAGAAAATAAGAGATGCAGAGAAAAAACTCCAAAAGAAAGTCCAAGCTAAATACAAGGAACTTTCCAAAGCAGAAACCCAAGATATACTGGTAAATGATAAATGGATAGTGTCCATAATAAATGAAATAAATACTGAAATGGATAGAATCTCCAACAGACTTACCAACAGAATAAAAGAACTCTCAGAAAGATATGGAGAAACCCTACCGGAGATGGAAACGGAAGTGGAGGAACTCAGTAAAAAAGTAAAATCCCACTTACAAAGGATGGGATTTGCATGGTGAGAGAAAACAGCATACTTAAGGGATATAAGAAGACAGAGGTCGGGGTGATTCCCGAGGATTGGGAAGTTAGGAAGTTGGGGGAAATTGCACTAGACATTTCTTCTGGAAAATCAAAAGTAAAGCATGAACAGGGCTCTTATAAAGTATATGGTTCAACAGGTGTAATTGGTTTTAACAATTTTTACGACTATCAG
>DUNY01000283.1 GCA_012839145.1 Thermoanaerobacterales bacterium | reverse complement strand
GACGGTGAGTTCTTTGTTATAATGGGACTTTCCGGCAGCGGAAAATCCACTCTTATAAGATGCCTCAATCTGTTAAATAGACCGACTGCCGGTGAAATAATAGTAGATGGTGAAGATATCGTTAAATACGACAAAAAGCAGCTGATGGAATTTAGGCAAAAAAAAGTTGCCATGGTATTTCAAAACTTCGGCCTGTTTACACATAGGACGGTACTAGGCAATGTAGAATATGGCTTGGAAATTAGAAACATTGATAAAGCCAAAAGGCAGCAAATCGCCCTTGAAGCTCTGGAAAGCGTAGGTCTTAAAGGCTGGGAAGATAAGATGCCCACTGAGCTTAGTGGTGGTATGCAGCAAAGGGTAGGCCTGGCCCGAGCCCTTGCCAATGATCCGGACATGCTTCTTATGGACGAACCTTTCAGCGCCTTAGATCCGCTGATACGGAGAGATATGCAGGTAGAGCTTTTAGAAATTCAATCCAAGCTTAAAAAGACCATTATCTTTATCACCCATGATATAAATGAGGCATTTAAATTGGGTGATAGAGTAGCTGTCATGAAAGATGGCAAAATCGTTCAACAGGGAACCCCTGAAGATATATTAAACAACCCCTCAGATGGATATATAGAGGATTTTGTTAAAAGTATTGACCGCACAAAGGTAATTCAAGCCAAAAATATTATGATGAGACCAAATGCTTTAGTATCTCTAAAAGACGGTGTGAGGGTTGCCATCAAAGAGATGCAGGCTAACCATATATCCAGTGTTTTTGTGGTTGGAGAAAAAATGAAGCTGGAAGGTATTGTGACCATTGATGATTGTGTAAAAGCCGTGCAAAACAAACAATCATCACTGAGAGAATTATTGCGGCACGATTACTACAAGACCACAGAAGATGAGTATATAGAAAATCTTCTTGAAAATGCCACCAAATCAAAGTACCCCATAGTTGTAGTTAATGATGACAATAGGTTGTTGGGTATAATCGTACGCACATCAATACTGACAGGTCTGTTACCCAATAATTCAGATACTGACACATAAATCTTTATAAGCATTATAAAAGGAGCACCTTCGTTCTTTCAATCAAGGTGCTCCTTTTCTTTGCCTACAATAAGCTAATAAGTTAAGTGCCAGGGAAGCTTGTCAAATCAAGTAAGGGTTTTAACACGGATGCATAAATATTACTAATATGCAGAGCGTTATTCATTTTTCGGTGGCTTCCCCGGCACCATTATAGAGGCAACGTTAACTCTAACATCTTATAGGTTAAGTATACCTGGACACATTCTTCGAAGTTGTCTAAATCTATCGACGTGATTTCAGAAATCTGTTTTAAACGATAACTCATTGTGTTTCTGTGAATGAATAACCTATCCGCAGACAACATGGTGTTTTTGTCGGTACTAAGATAGGTGTATAGAGTTTGATAAAGATTTGTTTCATTTTGCGCATCGTAGTTTTTCAGCACCAAAGGTGCCGGATGAAACAGATCTGTTAACTTATATTTTTCGCCTGCTAAGTTTAGTATGTGATAAATTCTATAATCCGAGTAGTTAAACAAGCTAAGAGGGCTTAAAAGGTATGTTCCTAATTCTAATGCTTTTCTAGCCTGACGGTAAGCCCTTTGTAAGTCTACTATATTATCAAACCTATCGCTGATTCCTGCATGCAAATCGTTATCTTCCAGGCATTTTTCTAAATTAGACATTGCATTATGAATTTGATTATCTTTTAAGGAGAGGAAGACTACAATCTGATTATTATAAAAGATGGATTTAGAATAGTTGATCAAGCGATCAATATAATCACGAAGATAATCAACAAGGTGATAATTTGCGATATCTTCATTGTGGAAATTGATAACTGCCAAGTAAAGATTGCTTTCCAATTTAAGCCCCGCAGTTTTAAGTCTTTCTTGAAGATGTTCCTTATTCTGAATGGTATTATCCAAGAGGTCGATTAACAAATTTTCGTACATAAGCCCCTTGATATGGTAATAGTTCCTGTTTTTTTGCATTTCCTCGGAGATAACGTCACAGAGGAGCCTAATGGTGCGGTAGTCTTCTTCCCTAAATTTTTGATTATGTTCCAGAACGCCCAGGTAACCAACCAGCTTATTATTTATAATAATTTTACCATGGATCCTGCGAATTTTTTCAGAAAAGCCGGTATCTGTAAGCAAAGGATCTTTGCTTACAGCAATTTTTTTAACTACACCTTCTTTTCTAAAAATAGAAACTAGATCGTATGAGCAATACCCTTTAGTAACCAATTCGTTCCATACCAGATCATTTACTTGATCCTTTTTGGTATAGGCCAGTAACTTGTAACTGGAGTCTACCAACAGCATGGGATTGTTTAACAGTTGGTAACCCATATCAATGATATATTGAAGACCTCTACCTTTAATCAAACTATGGAGAAGAGTCGCAGAACTGTGCAGAAAACTCTGCTCCCGGCTAATAATATCTTGAGCTTTATTAAAAAATTGATGCGAATCACGGTTATTTTTTAGAAAGGCGCAATTAGTAAAACATAGAGCAAGTTGCTCTACCGGTGCGCTGCAGTCTTTGATTCCTAAAAAAGCAGGAATAGGTGATAGGTTATTTTTGTCCAGAAGAGAGGTTCTACCAATATAGAGAGTATTGCTATCAAACTGTCTTTGCTCTTTTAACAAAAGCTTGATATTGTGAATCTCCTGATTTTCTTGGCGCAGCTTTATATGCTCCAGATCATCAGTCAGGCGCAAAAAGAGTTCTTTAACCGTAATAACCATTTTATTCCTCCTCATTTTTCGCCTTGTGCATAATGAACAAAATTGGAATATTCTTTTGTTAAACATAACAATGCTTCTCTATGAGCCTCATGATAAAATTTAGATAGTGAAGAGTTTAACATGATTAGTGAAGTTTTTAACATGTTGGTCAATACTTGTTGGAAAGGGGAGAAATCCGATGGTAAATTAATCTTAATAGTAATATATCATAAATCCCAACAACAAACAAACACAATTATGTCTACTTTTAGAATTGGGAGGTAGAAATGAAATATAAAACTCTTTTTTCTCCGATAAAAATAGGCAATATGGAATTGAGAAATCGTTTAGTTGTACCGGCAATGGGAACAAATCAATGCAATCAAGATGGTACCATTAGCCAAGGATTTATTGATTATTGGTCTGCCCGTGCAAAAGGTGGCTGGGGACTGTGTACCGTTGAGGTTACTGCGGTAGATCCTTTAGGAAAAGCATCCATGGCAGTCCCTGTGCTATATAATGATAAATTTATTCCAGGATTTAAATCTCTAATAGATGAAGTTCATAAACACGGGACAAAAATAGGCATCCAACTTCATCACGGTGGTCGTGAGACTTTAAGTGTGTATATTGGAGGCAAACAAGTAGTAGCGCCTTCACCGATTCCATGCCCGGTTTGTAGGGAGACACCCAGGGAACTTAGCACAGAAGAGGTATATCAACTTATAGAAAAGTTTGGTGATGCCGCCTTGAGAGCAAGGAAGGCAGGAGCAGATTGTGTAGAGCTTCACGGTGCTCATGGTTATCTTGTAGCAGCATTTATGTCTGCATATTCAAACAAAAGAATTGACGAGTTTGGCGGTAGTTTTGAAAATAGGATGAGGTTTCCTGTTGAGATAATTAAAAATATCAAACGTAAAGCAGGTAATGACTTCCCAATATTAATGCGGATAAGTGCTGATGAAATGAGTACAGGAGGAAGAACAATAGATGAAACCAGAATGGTAGCTCGTACTATGGAAGAAGCAGGAGTTGACTGTCTGCATGTTTCCGTAGGTGTATATGCAAGCAATCCTTATGTTGTCCCACCGGCAGCTGTCTCTCCCGGATGGATACTATCTCATGCGGAAGAAGTTAGAAAAAGTGTTTCCATACCGGTTATTGGTGTCAGCAGGATTTCTGATCCAAAAATGGCTGAAGATGCGATATTGACGGGTAAAGCCGATTTAATCGCTATGGGTAGACAATCTATTGCTGACCCGGAATATCCAAATAAAGTAGCCGCTGATAAAGAAAATGAAATCGCACCATGTATTGCATGCTGTCAAGGCTGCATTGGTCAAGTGTTGAATCCCGAAAAGCTTAGAATATCTTGTCTCGTTAATCCTTTTGCTACCATAGAAGGTAAAGCAAAGATTAATCCTACCAAGGAACCAAAAAATGTGATAATTGT
>DUNY01000056.1 GCA_012839145.1 Thermoanaerobacterales bacterium | reverse complement strand
TTACCTTCTTGCCTATTTAGCACAAACTTTCTTCTGTAAAGGCCAATATATTTTCTTTAATGGTATTAGAGATTTTGTTTGAACATCAAATTCGTCGTAATATTGTGTGATCAATTCAACTAAACCATCTGAATCAATTATTGCAATTGGCATATTTGACCTTTCTGCTTCGTATTTTGCTTCCTTCGTAAAACCTCCTGTAGAAACATAAATGCCTTTGTCCCTACCTCGAAGTCCACCGGTAAAGCTTCTGATATCAGATGAACCTATTTGAGCTGTTCTATGTTTTACTTCAGCTATAATTCTTGGTTCTTCTAGGCCAAGACCATCCGGTGATGCAAGGATATCCCTTCCTCTATCCGGCCCCTTCTGAGTAATTCGTGTCTTATATCCCATACCTCTCAGTATTCCTGCAACTAATTCCTCCATTTCTTCCCAATCTAAAGTCTGTATCTTATCTTTTATAAATTCATGTGCTCTCGCAATTACATCTTCTTTTATAGCATCAAAGTCGTATTCTTCATTAGTCTCATCAGTTTCATCAATTGTTTTCTTACTGTTATTTTCCAGTAATTCGTTAACCTCTTTTTTTACTTCTGGGGGAACTTCTATAATAGTCATAATAGAACCAAGTGTATTTCTTGCGCCTGGTGACAATTCATCTCTGGAAATACTTTCTCCCCATTCAACCTTACGTATATGTTTCATTCCATTTAAAAGAGTCTCGTTGTATTCGTAATCAGAAACTATTTTACCTATGTGATAATTACGGGTTTCCGGGTTATATGTAATTACTTGATCCCCTTTTTTGAAAGTAGATCTAAACCTGAATATCTGTCCACTTGTTATATTTACAGCACCCTCTTTATATTCAGGATATTTGTTTCTTACTAAGTCTTTAATTTCTTCGCGGGAATTCACAGATGACAAGTCCCCTATATTAATCCATCCAATCGCAATGACATTTTTTTCGATAAACTCTTCAAACATATAACCTCTTTCACCAGCTCTGACAAGCCACATATTATTGCTCATATGAAATCCCTCCATATGACACCATCCTAATATTTGTTAACTTTTAATGATATTATAGCATACTTATCATTTTTAGCTGCAAAAGCCAGCGTTAATCCATCGACTTACAAAACTATTATATTTGGATTGATAAAAAGGATTTTCTGAAACTTTTGCTGAATTTAATATAAGATTCATCCAAATAATCATTTTTTTACTGGAGGAATAAAAATGAAAGTTGAGGACTTGAAAAATGAGCTTTTCAAAGATAATTACATGGATATGGCAATTAAAGAATACCTAACATTTAAAAATACCGATGATTACGATGAAACATATAAGAAACAAGCTTTATTAAATATTAATAATTACCTAAGAGACAAGAAAATTACTTCTGAAAATATAGTGGATATCGTAGAATACTTTCAAAAAGAAAATCCATCTAGTGGTAGTTTTGTTCATTGGAGCAACGTAAGTGATTTAAAAGATTATGCATCAGCAAAGCCTTTAGAGGTAGCAGAACTTTCTAATTATCTATATGAGGGTTCTGCAGATTTAAAGGATAGAATCACAAGATTTATAAACAGTGGCAAAAACTATAATAAATCCATTCGTTTAGGTGCTCCCCTTTTTGGGTATTTATTGGCAGGATTTGATTTGGAAAAATACCCTTTGTATAAGGAAAGTATTTATAAAGATTTTTTAAATACTTTTGGAATCAAAGAAACCTTAGGAGATATACCCACCAACTATTCTAACTACTACCAATTATGCTCAATTTTACTCGATTATTTTAAGAAAAATGGTCATATGGATAATCCGAATATGCTTGATATTCAAGATTTCGTATTCTGCTTATCTTGCTATGAGGAACTTTATACTAAGATAGCTGTCAAATACCTTTATGAACATGCCGAAAAAATCAATTCACTTGAATTAAGTGATGAAAAATTTGTAAATTACATCAACAACTTAGATAAAGACTTCTTAAATGAAATCCGGACCAGATATGAAAGAGATGATAAGGTAAACTTCATTAGATACAAAGTTGCAGACGAGGTACTAAATGATGGAAGTATAAGCATAAACCGACTGGAAGAAATAAAAGCTGAGGCTCAAAACAGATTTGGAGAAAATATACTAAAACAATGGAACAATTTTAGAATATTATTCCCCTTTTACTACGAGAAATATAAGGAAAAGGTAAATATCGAACTTGAAAAACTTTTCACCATCGTTAAAAATATTGATGAATTTAGGGGTTTTGAGTTCAAAGAAAATAAGTTTATCTCTGACTTCTATGGCCCAAATAACTATGGTAATTCTCGCTGTTGGTTTGTCCTTTATCCTAAGGAAAAAGATAGCCATAAAAGTTCAGCCCAGTTGTATTTTGGTCTCGGCTATACTAAGGAATTTGACTTTAATAATATATCCTTTGGACTGACATTCGGTGATAAGCTGAGAAAGAAAGATAATTCTTTAGAGAATAATATTGTGACAATTAAAGATCCTAACAGTTTTAGCTTTAAAAATGTAAGACAAAAGATGGTTCAGGTTTTTTATCAGTTTAAGGAGATTAATAAACCTCTCGAAAATGGTGGTAATGGTGTTTCACCTGATGATAAAAAATTCTATGATAATCTTGAAGTAGATTTTAATAAGAATATTGAAATAAGGAAACTAATCTTTGAAAATCCAGATGTCTTAATACGCCAAATATCTACGGCGCTCAAATCAGGAAAACACATTATACTTGTGGGGCCTCCCGGAACAGGCAAATCAAAGCTGGCAAAAGAAATATGTGAAAACTACGACATAGATTGTAAAATGGTTACCGCTATGTCAGATTGGTCTACCTATGATACTATTGGCGGATACAAGCCGGATAAAGACGGAGCTTTATTTTTTGATGAGGGAATATTTTTGCAGCTATTTAAGAATAGTGAAGATTATTCTCCTATGAATAAATGGCTAATCATAGATGAAATAAACAGAGCTGATATTGATAAAGCCTTTGGTTCCTTATTTTCCGTTTTAACAGGAGATAAGATAACACTACATTTCAAATCTAAATCAGGTAAAAACATAGTTTTAAGACCTGAAGAAAAGGGCGAGGTAATACAGCCTAATGATTACGAGTATATCATCCCTCAAGACTGGAGAATTATAGGGACTATGAACACCTTTGACAAGACCTCTCTTTATGAGATGAGCTATGCTTTTATGAGAAGATTTGCCTTCATACCTGTAGGAATACCGGAAAATATTGATGAGAAAATTATGCATCAGTATTTGACTGTATGGGGAATTGAAGATAAAAGCATTAACGATGTTGACCTAAGAGAAGGTCTTGTGGAAATCTGGAACATTATCAACAAATATAGAATAGTTGGGCCTGCTATTATTGAGGATATTGATAGATATGTCAGTATTCAGGGAGATTATACCTCAGCACTAATACTGTATGTCTTGCCCCAATTCGAAGGGATTATGCCAAATGACATCCTAAAATTCACTCAAGAATTATATAACTCAAGTATAAAAAATTTTTCTCAAAAAAAGACCTTGCTGGATACATTTATTAAAGACTTTTTTAGAATTTAGAGGGATGTAGATATGAAGACAAGTAAAGAAGAGTTAATGAAAGCCATTTCTGGCGATTTAATAATATATCTAAAATCCGGCTATTTATCTCCTAAGCCTTTCCTAAATAAATTGAATTTAAATATCGATAGAATAGAAAATTTGATAAAAATACATTTTTTATTATTACCTGAAGTAAGAGATTATATATTGAACCTTCCTCTATTAATTAGAAATTTAAAAACC
>DUNY01000177.1 GCA_012839145.1 Thermoanaerobacterales bacterium | reverse complement strand
GGATCCGTTTTGTTCCATAGCCTCGTTCGGTTTTGGGCTTTGCTCAATTACGGTATTTTCAGGAGCTTGATCGGGCCTTTTTGAAACACTAGTAAGTGGAATTTTTTTCTCCTTTAACAATTCATGCGCCTCATCTAGGGTTTTACCGATCAGATTGGGAACATCGACTAATTCGGGACCCAAACTTACAGTAAAATTAATCAGCTCACCTTCCGAAAGAGTAAGACCGTCCCGTGGGTTTTGGTCAATAATGATTCCCTCGGGGACATCGTTGTTATATTCTCGAATAATGCGTCCATCTTCAAATCCATGGCTCTTAAGTAAAGCAATGCCCTCTTGCTCGCTCATGCCGATTATTTTAGGAACTACGCCGGCTTTTGGTCCTTTACTGATTACCAAATCGATAGCCGGATGATTTATTTTAACCATCTGGTCACTTTTTGGATCTTGATCGATAACTTGACCTGCGGGAGCAGTATCAAAAACCCTGTCCGCTATATTGTATTTTAATCCTTTCTCCTTGAGTTTTTCTATTGCTTGTTCTTCCTGTAATCCTATGACATTAGGAACGAGGGCTTCTGGTACCTCGAAATATTTTTTTGCCAAAGTTGCCCCAAGATAGGAAAAAGCCGCGAAGAGTATTATAAGAAAAGCACCAATGGTTATACCTTTGAAAATATTTTTTGATTTTTTCCTAACGGGCCCAGAATTGAAAGGAAGTGAGTTATTTTTGATATTTTCAATTACCAGCGTCTTCTCTATATTACCATGTTGAAAATTGACAACTTCAGGGTTAGTTAGGGCACTCATCAAATCGTTCTTTAACATTTTGGCATTTTGGTATCGGTCGTCAGGTGACTTATCAAGACATTTTTGGACAATCCATTCAAGTTGTTCGGGAAAACCGGGAATTATATTAGTAATATATTCTGGTTTTTCTTGTATTTGTTTTAGGGCTATAGCCACCGGTGTCTGACCGTTAAAAGGCAATTGGCCTGTAAAAGCCTCATATAATACTATACCTACCGAGTATAAATCCGATCGCTCGTCCACTGTATCACTTCTAGCTTGTTCTGGTGAAAAATACTGGACTGATCCAAAAATATTTCCGGTATTGGTTATTGTTGCTCCACCAGTAGCTCGAGCAATTCCAAAATCTGTAACTTTAATTCTCCCATCCGATGTAATCATGATATTTTGGGACTTTATATCTCTGTGAACTATTTTATTCTTATGGGCACATTCCAAAGCGTCACATATTTGTATTCCCATTTCAATGACTTCAGTAAGAGGTATTGGAGCTTTTTGCTTTATAAGTTCTTTTAAGGTTTTACCTTCCACATATTCCATAACAATATAGTGTAAACCGTCCTCTTGACCCACATCATATATGCTTACTATGTTCGGATGAGATAGGCTTGCCGCTGCTTGTGCTTCTCTTCTAAACCGCCTTACAAAATCTTCATCACTGGCAAACTCTGATTTCAAAACCTTTATAGCCACAATTCTGTTTAATAAAGTACATCGAGCTTTGTAGACTACGGCCATGCCTCCGCCGCTAATTTCCTCTAAAATCGTGTATCGATTTCCTAAGGTTTTTCCTATCACGTTTCTCACATCCCCACTTTGCCCACTTTAATTATCCCTACAGTAATATTGTCTTCTCCACCTTGTAAGTTCGCTTTTTCTATAAGTTTTTGAGCCGCTTGTTCCGGTTCTAAACTACAAACAATGTTTTTTATGCAGTTATTATCCAACATATTTGTAAGACCGTCACTGCATAAAACTATTATATCATTATTTTTAAAATCAAACTCATGAATATCCGGTTCTATAAATTCATCAGTGCCCAAAGCTTTTGTGATTACATTTTTCATCGGATGGGTTTTGGTTTCCTCCATTGTTAGGCGCCCCTGTTCGACCAATTGCCATACAAGAGAGTGATCCTTGGTCAACTGCTCAATATGATCTTCTCTGATTCGATATGCCCGGCTATCGCCTACATGACCTATATATAGGCGGCCGTTGTAAAGCAGTGCCATTGTTATTGTAGTTCCCATACCCAGTAACTCATCGTTTTCTAAAGATATTGAAAGTATTTTATTATTGGCATTAGCTATGGATGATTCCATAATTCTTTTCACTTTCCGGTTATCACAATCTTTTGCCAAATGGCTGTTAATATATGAAGAGACTTCTTTAACAGCCATTTTACTGGCAATCTCACCACCTTGATGACCTCCCATGCCATCTGCTACAATGAAAAGTTGTGGAAACTCACCTTGCTGCGGCAGATAGAATGCATCTTCATTATTTAATCTAACCTTCCCAATATCACTTTTAATTACACCAATCATTGTTTCACCTCATCAATAAACTTCGCCGGAGCTGGCCACAGGCTGCTTCTATATCACTTCCCATTTCTCTTCGAATAGTTGTTGAAATTCCACTATCCATAAGTATTTTCTCAAACCTGCGAATCTGAGAGGAAGTGCTCCTTTCAATTTGTTTTCCTTCCACCGGATTAAGAGGTATCAAATTCACATGACATAACAGGTCTTTTAACAAGTTTGAAAGTTCCCTGGCGCATTTTTCCGAATCATTTATCTTGGATATCAATGCATATTCAAAAGTGATGCGCCTTTTTGTTTTTATTATATAATATTTACATGCATCTAACAATTGTAAAATTGGGTATAGTTTATTTATAGGCATCAAATCATTGCGTATGGCATCATTAGGAGCGTGTAAAGAAACTGCCAGTGTTATCGGCATACCTTCATCTGCCAGTCGAATAATCCCTGGAATTATACCACAGGTAGATACGGTTAGCCTCCTGCAACTAATATTGAAAGCAAGTGACGAATTCATGACCTTTATGAACTGGACAATTTGATCATAATTTAAGAGTGGTTCACCACTTCCCATTACAACCACTCGGCTTACTTTCTCATTTGAATCTTTTTCTATAGCAATAACTTCATCTGCCATTTCCCCCCAAGATAAATTTCTTACCATGCCCCCTTCCGTTGAAGCACAGAAAGTACAACCCATGGCACAACCTACTTGGCTGGATATACATGCGGTGTTTCCAAATGAATACTTCATTTTTACACTCTCTACCATATTCCCATCTTCCAGTAAAAAAACATATTTTACCGTTTCATCCAGTGTTGATTCATGTTTTTTGTATATGTTAATCATACTTATATAAGCACGATCTTTTAGTTTCACTATCAAATCTTTGGGTAAGTCTGTCATTTTTTCAAATTCAGTTTGTCCTTTGTATATCCATTTAATGATTTGCTTAGCTCTATATGCTGGTTCATCCATTTGTTTTAAAAATTCTTCCATTTGAGTTAATGTACAGCCTTTTAAGTTTGTTTTGCCCATTGATATCTCCTCAAGACTTGGTCTTTTTTAAACGCGCAATAAAAAATCCGTCGGTTCCGTGGATGTGAGGATATAATGTAATTTGACCATAAGGTCTCTTAAAGCTTTCGTGAAGTTTTTCAGGCATATAAGGTCTTAAATCATCATAAATGAAATGCTTGTTTTTTTCAAGAAAATCATCCACAATTTTTTGATTTTCTTCCGGATCTATACTACAAGTACTATAAACCAAAAAACCTCCTGGTTTTACATATTTTGAACATACCTCAAGAATTCTAGCTTGCTTAATTTTTAAAGACAATATATCTTCTCGTTTTTTAAACCATTTTATATCCGGCTTTCTACGGATAACACCAAGGCCTGAACAGGGGGCATCTATCATAACCTTATCAAATTTATTGAACATATCCTCATCAGGTATTTGTGCATCTCTCACCTGCGTTACCACAATGGTTGCTTTCAAACGCTGTGAGTTCTGCTCTATAAGTTTTACTCTGTGGGGATGAATGTCCCATGCGACTATTTTACCCTGATTTTTCATTAGAGACGCCATATGAGTTGTTTTACCTCCTGGTGCCGCCGCCACATCCAATACTTGGTCATTACCTTTCACTCCAACTGCCAGAGAAGCAATGATTGAACTTTCATCTTGTGGAGTAAAAAGCCCATCATTAAAACTTTTAAGTTGATTAATGGGTGGTGAATCTAAGATATATAAGGCTTCTTGTGCTAATCGACCTGGAATAGTATTAACCCCTTCAGTAGACAATTGTTTCAGTAGTTCTTCTTTGTTTGTCAATAG
>DUNY01000066.1 GCA_012839145.1 Thermoanaerobacterales bacterium | reverse complement strand
GAGGTGAATTGAAAGAGTTGTGCGGTAACAAAGGCCGTAATAAACCTATTTAAAGACAAAAAGCTCAGATACGGTGACTATTGATGAAATAGGGCACAACCCATAATCCGTCAAGAGTCAATACTATTCTTTCAGTAGTTTCTAATCTTTACAAACAAAAGTCAGTTATTATCATCTCCAAAAAGGATTAAATGTATGGGCATAGTTATATCAGGATCCGCTAATCACTGTTACCGCTACCACAATTCGATCCGAGACTTACCTAATTAAAGAGGAATTTATCAAAATATATTGAATAACAAGATTGGTATTGAAGTGGATTCTGATTCTGTAACAGAGAATTTCATTTTTTTGATAAGTTGACGATAAATCAAAAACTAAAGATCATATATTGATTTCGTTTTAATTTGTTAGCCCGACAAGGTGTCCGGATGTCGCCGAAATATGCACAACATATGTCAGACATCTGAAGATGATCCTCCGACTAGGCGCATCAGGAACACGTGGAGTATTATCAATACCATCTTAAGGAGGGAGCATAATGTTTAATAACACAGTAATTAGCATTATTAAGAAAAAATTTGAAGCAGAAGGTAATCCCGCAAAGATACCTCTATTATCGGGCCATAAATCGTTTGAAGCCAAACTATCAAAAAAAGGTATATTTGTGAGCAATTTAGGTTCTAGTCCGCTTTTACCTTGGCAAGTATTCGTTGAAACAGTCCGCCTGTTACAAGAAAAGGGGGGAAGAGCGGAAAAGGGTAATGCAATGAATTACAAGCTTGGTGAAAGTGGATTGCCGATTGATTCCGTGGAAGGAAATATCGCATTAAAAGTCTATGGCAAGCAAATTGGGGAGAGTGTATTCAGAAGGATAACACCCGTTACTTGCATATTAATTTGGGCTGAAATATGTCAACATGAACCAAACTTTCTAGTAATTAAGGAAAATATTGTTATTGAGGAGAAAGAGTAATGGCATTGAAGGTGATACCGTTGGATTCCACCGAATTAAAGGAACGAATTAATGACAGATCTTCAGCCTATTACATAAAATATACGTAACAGGTTGAAATCGCAATAGCCAGATGAGTAAGGAGGTATAATTTGTTGAAGGTGTTATTTTGGCCTTTTACTGCCTTTTGGAAATTAGTAGGATCAATTATGAACTTGACGGGTAGATTAATTGCCGTGATTTTAGGCTTTAGTTTTTTAATCATTGGTATAATTCTCAGCTTTAGTATTATAGGTGCTATTATTGGTATACCTTTGGTTATCTTAGGGTTTACAATGATAATCAGAGGTTTTTTCTAGCACTACAGCAGAATCCGAAATAAACAATACAAGGAGCCGTTATGGGAAAAATAACAGCAATCGAAGTACAGCGGAAAAATAAAAAACGTTATAATGTGTATATTGATGACAGCTTTGCCTTTGGGGTTCACGAAGATGTGTTAATCTGGCACAAATTGACTGTAGGTATGGAATTGTCTACAGCTTTTAAAGAAGAAGTCCTAGTAGCAGAAGAACAAAGCAAGGCTAATAACTATGCTTTGAAACTATTAGGATATAGGGCTCGAAGCGAGCAGGAAATTAGAAGCAGATTAAGCCAAAAGGGTTATGAAATCAACACTATTGAAGGGACGGTCCGATTTCTTAAGAAAAACAACTATATCGATGATTATGCCTTTGCTAAAGCATTAGTCAACGATGAGCTCAACCTAAAACAAAGCGGAGAAGGCCTAATAAAGCAAAAACTACTTCAAAAGGGCATATCAAAGGGAATCATCCAAAGCGTATTAGAAGAAATTCTTGACGAGGAAGAATCTCTTGCTGCTTGTATACAGTTGGCCGAAAAGAAACTAAACACTACCTACCGAAATGATGCGCCTATAGATAAGATGAGAAAAATCATAGCTTTTTTACAGAGAAGGGGCTACCCCTATAGCATGATTAGAAAGGCTGTTGGAGGAATTTTAAATGAAGATTAGAGACAACATAAGGGGCTTTCCAGAAGAGGGAATTTTTAGTGAAAAGTTTGGATGGAGGAGATAAATTTAGAAATAGTATAATCGCCCCAAGGCAGTAAGTGCCGTAGGCAAAGCCATTGGGGCAAATCGGTTCCATTAAATCTGATTTATAAAATGTGTTTTTGAGTTATAGATTAAAGCAATGGTTGAGAGGTCCTCGACCTTTGCCTAATGTAAGACCAGCTTTTAGCGCACCCGTTATATATTCTTTTGCATTTTTTATACTCTCTACAATGTTAAGACCCGATGCCAGGTTGCATGCGATTGCTGAAGATAGAGTACAGCCTGTCCCGTGGGTATTTGGATTTTCGATCTTTGGGGCTTCAAACCAG
>DUNY01000364.1 GCA_012839145.1 Thermoanaerobacterales bacterium | reverse complement strand
TGCAAAAAGTCTTCCCTAATAGACCGAGCCACTTCCAAAATGAGTCTATCTCTAATTGAAAGGGCGTCTATACCTACAAGTCTTACAATTTCCTGTAGGCTAGCCTCTTCCTGCAGCAAACGCATGGCTTCAGCCCTGAGTTCCTTCCAGTCACCGGATATATTTTTGTTCATAAATTCTTCTACTGCATCGGAATATAGGGAATAACTGGTAAGCCAGTTGATAGCAGGAAAGTGCCTTGCATATGCCAGTGATGCATCCAATGCCCAAAACACTTTTACAACCCGAAGGGTAGCCTGAGTAACAGGCTCTGAGAGGTCACCACCGGGAGGCGAAACTGCACCTACCACAGTAAGGGCTCCCTGTCTATCCTCACTACCAAGAGTGATAACCCTACCAGCTCTTTCGTAGAACTCTGCAATCTTTCTAGATAGATATGCAGGATAGCCCTCATCACCGGGCATTTCTTCAAGACGACCGGACATTTCTCTGAGAGCTTCGGCCCATCTTGACGTAGAGTCAGCCATCAATGCCACACTGTAACCCATATCCCTGAAATACTCGGCTATAGTAACACCGGTATAGATGGAGGCTTCTCTGGCCGCCACAGGCATATTTGACGTGTTTGCAATCAGAACGGTTCTTTTCATAAGAGGCTCACCGGTTTTAGGGTCAATAAGCTCCGGAAACTCCAACAGAACGTCGGTCATCTCATTTCCTCGCTCACCACAACCGATGTAAACTACAATTTCCGCATCTGCCCATTTTGCCAACTGATGCTGAACAACTGTTTTTCCACTGCCAAAGGGTCCCGGTATACAAGCTGCTCCACCTTTAGCTACTGGGAAGAAAGCGTCAATTACCCTCTGCCCTGTTGACATGGGTTCTTCCGGCGGAAGTTTTTCCTTAAAAGGACGTGTCATTCTCACCGGCCATTTCTGCATCATCGTCACATCTACAATCTTGCCGCTGTCAGTTTTTATCTTTGCAATAGTATCTGTAACGGTAAATTCCCCTTGATAGATTTCCATTATTTCACCGGACACTTCCGGGGGAACCATGATCCTGTGTTCAACTATTACGGTTTCCTGGACTGTTCCAAGGAAGTCTCCTCCTGTAACTTTCTGTCCTTTTTTGGCAGTAGGCTTAAAATCCCACTTCTTCTCTCTGTTGAGAGCTGGTATGTCAATACCTCTTGTGATATAACTTCCTGCTATCGATTCAATAGTATCAAGGGGGCGCTGAATTCCGTCAAACATCCCCTCCAATATTCCCGGTCCAAGTTCAACGCTAAGGGGAACACCCGTTGAAACCACTGGGTCCCCGGGGCCTAAGCCTGATGTTTCTTCATAAACCTGTATGGAAAGTCTTTCACCATGAACCTCTATAACTTCACCGATAAGGCCTTGCTCACCGACTTTGACCACGTCGAACATCTTGGCTTGGGGCAGTCCCGTTGCCACAACGAGGGGACCGGAAACTTTAACTATAACACCACTTGTCATTCCTCTCCCTCTCTTCCAAATAAGATATCTGCTCCAATGGCTTTTTCCACGGATTTTTTCACTTCACCTATTCCAATTCCAAGGGTGCCCCGGTTGCTGGGAATTAATGTAATGGCCGGAAGCATCTGGTTTCTGTACTGGGCTATTTTTTCCGGGATTTCCTTGGCTACCTGCTCCGTAACAAAAATAACGGCATAGTTTTCCTTGGCAAGCTTAGTTATCGTAAAGCTCGCCTCTTTGTCACTTAAAACGGGAAAGATGTCAACACCCAGAGATTTAAATGCTAGAACAGTATCTTTATTCCCAACAACTGCTATTTTATACATAGACATCTCTTAATCGCTCCCTTATCATATCCGATGATATGCCGTTGATCTTTCCCACCATAATGATTCTAAGAAGTTTTAACTCGTTTTCCCGAGCAGCCAAGTAACCTATAACTGTTTCGGAGCCAAAGGGTTTGTAAAGACCTCTTCTGGCTAAGGAAATCATATAATTATCTATCAGTTTTTCAAAAACAGAAGGGCTGCCGGTTGACTCCCACTCAGTTAGGCCTTCGTCTACAACCTGATAATAGTTTGCAGAATCAAGAGCCTCCACAAGGTCCTGAATGCTTCCTGAAAACTTCTCCTTAAAAAATTCCTTTGGTAAGCTTCCGCCCGTAACTAAGGCACTGTCGAGAGTTCTAACATCCCCATCTATTTTTCGTAATCTTACCATTGTTTTAATGTTGGTAAGATCTGAAAGAGCAGTCAAATATTCTTTTAAAAAGGGGGCCCTTGTACTTTCAACAATTTTGGCCATTTCCTCAAAAAGGGCTTGATCCAGCACAAAATCCACCTGCTGAGGATCCCGAGTTGTTTCATATATTTCCATGGCTTTATTATAAGATTTTTTTAGACTGTCGGGTATTACTGCTCCGGTATCTCCTTCTGCATATTTTTTTATTTCTTCCGGAGAAACCTCACCTAGTTGAGAAAAATACTCATTTACCTCTGTGCCTAGGATGCTGCCCTTTACGATCACCTTTAAATTATGATAATCATTTTTAATGATAAAGAATTGTATAATGTCATGGTTTTTAAATGATTCTCTGAGGGTCTTTATGGTCCTGAGCATGCTTTGTTGCAGGACCTTCTCAAAATCATATATATTTTCCATTTCGGCAATATCACTGCCGTAT
>DUNY01000183.1 GCA_012839145.1 Thermoanaerobacterales bacterium | reverse complement strand
GGAAGGGAAAGAAGGAGTATACATATTAGAAAGGGGTAAAAAGCGTTTTAAGCCAATAGAAATCATAGCTAAAAATGAAAGCAAAATGATTGTAAATGAATTAAAACCAGGAGATAAAATTATAGTACAATAAGAGGGGAATCACATGGTTTATTTGAAGCAAAACATCCGAGACATCAAATCCAGGATAGAAGTTGCCGCTGAGAAATCTAGGAGGGATTCAGAAGAAATCCACATAGTTGCGGTTACGAAGAACTTTTCACATGAAGTGGTTCAATTAGCTGTTAACAATGGTCTTGTTTTGTTAGGAGAAAATAGAGTGCAAGAAGCCCGTAATAAAATTGGATTAGTAAAGGGTAATGTAAAGTGGCATTTAATAGGGCACCTGCAAAGAAATAAAGTCAAAAAGGCAATTAACATATTTTCTATGATTCAGTCCCTAGATAGCCTGCCATTGGCTGAAGAAATCCAAAAAAGAGCAGAGCAGGCGGATAAAACAATTGATGTCTTAATTCAAGTAAACATAGGCAGAGAAAAAACAAAATACGGTATAGATCCAGACGACACTGAGAGTTTTATAGAGGAGGTTGCATTATTTCCCAATATAAAGGTAAAGGGCTTGATGGCGATAGCGCCTTTCAAGCCAAATCCGGAAGAAGTAAGACCATACTTCCAACATTTAAGCAGTATCTTTAAAAATATAAAACAAAAATTCATAAATAATGTAGATATGAATTTTTTGTCCATGGGAATGAGCAATGATTTTGAAGTGGCTATAGAAGAAGGGGCAAATATGGTGAGAATAGGCACTGGTATTTTTGGGTCAAGAACAACAAAATAATTGCAGAAAGGGAGAAAAATGAGCGGGAAAACATTTTTTAAAAAAATACTGTACTTCTTAGGTATTGAAGATGAAGTATCACAAGAACATGAAAAAGATAATTTTGAGCCTTATGTTGCCCGACCAGAGTCAAAACCCATCGGAAGAGTAATTAATATCCATCAGACAAGTAAAAATAAAATGGTGATATTTAAACCAGATTCTTTTGAAGAGGTTCGCGAAATAAGCGATGAGGTTAAAAACCGAAGAGCAGCCATTGTCAATCTGGAAAAGCTTGATAGGGAAAACGCAAAGCGGGTACTGGATTTTATGGCAGGCAGTATTTATGCGTTAAATGGAGCTGTAAAAAAAGTAGGTCCCGGAATATTTTTATTCGTACCTGATAATATTGATGTTTCCGGTGTAGATATAGAAGAAGAAAACCAAGACAAGTCATCTCTAGCTTCAAAATGAGAGGTGAAATAATTGTTGATAACTATGGTCAACCTGTTATTTCAATTCATTTACTTTATGATTACTTTAAGAATTATTTTATCCTTTTTTCCCAATCCTATAAATCCAAGTATTACTAGAATTATTTATCAAACAACAGAGCCAATTTTGGCTCCATTCAGGTCTTTTTTGCAAATATTCATTCCGAAGGGGCATGGGTTTTATCTGGATTTTTCACCAATGCTGGCTCTACTCTTTTTAAATTTTTTAAGAGGAATCGTAATAAGATCATTGATGATGATTCTTTGGTAAGGGGATGATTAGAAATGGACATTTCGCCTTTGGAAATTCAAAAAAAAGAATTCGGAAAATCCATAAGAGGTTATAATAAAGAAGAAGTGGATGAGTTTTTGGATAGACTATTGCAAAGCTATGAGAGAATTTATAAAGAGAATAGAGATCTGAAAGAGCAAATTGAATTATTAGAAGAAAAAATGCAAGGCTACAAAGATATTGAGGCTACATTAAAAAACACCCTTGTTCTAGCGGAGAAAACAGCTGAGGATGTGCGGATTAATGCTCAAAAGGAGAGAGAAGCCGTTTTAAAACAAGCGTATTTACAAGCGGAAAAGATTTTACAACGAGCCGAACAAAAGTGTAATCAACTAAATGATAAAAATGAAGAACTAAGACGGCAGTTTTATTTATATAAAATTCGATTCAAAAATTTTCTTCAATCCCAACTGGAATACTTAGAATCTCCAGAGCTTAAAGTATTTGAGAAGAATGATCCCGTTTTGATTGATACTGTTTTAGAAGTTGCATCGACAGAGGATGAAGAAAATGAGAAAACCTTAAATGATTCAGACAGAACAGTAGAAATTAACCATATAGACGAGGCAAGCGGTCTAAAGGAAGACAAAATGTAATGAAAAATATAATTCTATATTATGTAATCCATCGAGAACATTAAAAAGAATAAAAAAAGCTTAGTTGGATAAATTACTCTAGAGGGAATCCATATGACTGATGAAAAAACCTTTCGCGAGCTAAGCCAAAAAATTGATGAACTATCTGTGAGAATAGAAAAACTAAATCTTTCAGAATACTTGGAGGTTCTGCGGAATCCCAAGAGACTTCTTTACATCAATTTTATAGGAGGTATTGCTAGAGGTTTTGGTACTGCTATAGGGTTTACACTTTTAGGTGCTTTTGTAATATATTTACTTCAGCGTATGGTAGTTTTAAGATTACCAATAATAGGAACATTTATAGCAGATATAATAAAAATAGTCCAAAAACAGCTTTCTATTCGATGATACACCTAACATGATATACTGAGATAAAGAAACAAAAGGAGGCCAATGCTTGCATCTAGTATATTTAAAAGGAGAACTCGAAAAGTTAAAACATAACCTTGAAAAACAAATGGATATATTAATTAAGCGCGGTAATGAACCTTTGAAAGAGTCTGTAGGTGAGCTTTCAGGATATGATAATCATCCTGCTGATTTAGGTGCGGAAACCTTTGAGAGGGCAAAAGATCTGGGTTTAAAGGGAAATACAAAAGTTATACTCATGAAAGTTAACCATGCTTTAAACAGAATAAATAACGGGACATATGGAATATGTGAAAATTGTGGAAAACCGATCGAAGAGGAAAGGTTAAAAGCTTTACCTTATACGACTTTTTGTGTAGATTGCAAGATATCGGAAGAAAAGTCAGGTGATCATAGCAGGAGACCTCTAGAAGAGGAAATATTAAAATATCCATTTGGAAGAAGCTTTTTGGATGGTACTAACAAGATTGAGTATGATGGTGAAGATGCATGGCAGGATGTGGCTCGGTATGGCACTTCCGATGGTCCTCAAGATGTACCAGGTGCTGTGGATTATACCGAGACTCAGGTAAATGGTGACGAGAAACGAGGTATAGTAGAACAAAGTGATACCATTATTGATGAAAAAGATACCGATGAAGATGATAAAAATCAACTCGGAAAATAGATGCCCTTATGGGCTTTTTTTTTACATTGAAGTTTAAAACCGGGTATTATATAATGAAAATAAAGCATAACCTTGGAGGTAGCAATTTTGTATTTCATTATAAGTATTTTAATTTTTGCTGCAGACATAACAACAAAACACCTGGTCCAAAGAGCTATGAAACCGTATCAATCTATCCCTGTCTTGGAAAATATTTTTCATATAACATATGTGCAAAACACAGGTGCGGCTTTTAGTATTTTAAAAGGTAAAACCTTTTTATTCACTGCGGTTTCTTCTGTTATTATATTAACAATTATATATATTTTGATTAAATACCCAATAAAACGGAAAATCTTTGGCATTGTTATGGCCATGATTCTTGGGGGAGCCTTTGGAAATTTGATTGATAGGCTGAGATATGGGTACGTGGTGGATTTTCTAGATTTTAGGGTTTGGCCTGTTTTTAATATAGCTGATTGTGCCATAGTTTTAGGCGTTGTTGTTTTGGCGTATCTCATTACTTTTCATCCGGAGTTCCGAAATCTGAACATTAAAAACAGGAGGTAAGCTTTGAAAAACAAACATGTTTTTACAATAGAACAAGAAGATGAAAAAAAACGATTAGATATTTTTTTAGTCGAAAAATTACAGGCCACCAGAAGTTTTCTAAAAAAAGGGATAATTGAAGGTTGGGTAAAAGTAAATGGTTCTCCTGTGAAGCCTAATTACAAGCTAAAACAAAAAGACCAAATAACAGTTATTATTCCTCCTGTTACACAGCCATCAATAAATCCTGAGAAAATCCCCCTGGACATTATTTTTGAGGATCAGGATATTATAGTGATAAATAAACCTAGGGGTATGGTGGTTTATCCTGCTCCTGGAAACTATTCAGGTACACTGATAAACGCCTTACTTAATCATACTAAAAAATTATCAGTTAGAAGTGGTTCAATGCGGCCGGGTATAGTACATCGACTGGATAAAGATACTTCCGGTGTGATAGTTTTGGCAAAAAGTGATATTGCTCATAAGAGTATTTCAAAACAACTTAAAAATAGAGAAATTACAAAAGTTTACCGGACTTTGGTATGGGGTCAGGTCCAGGAAAACAAAGCCACAATAAACGCCCCTATTGGCAGACACCCTTTGAAGCGAATGGAAATGCTTGTTACTGCAAAAAACTCAAAAGAAGCAATAACGCATTTTCATGTATTAGAAAGATTTAATGACTTTACTTTCCTTGAAGTGACTATCGAAACGGGAAGAACGCATCAAATAAGGGTTCATATGAAATTTATCGGTCATCCCATTATCGGAGATCCAATCTATTCAAGGAGAAAAGCACCTTTTGAAATAAAAGGCCAAGCACTTCATGCTTATAAAATCGGTTTTAGTCATCCAAGCACTGATGAATATATGGTGTTTATGGCACCAATACCTAGTGATATAATGTCAATATTAAATTTTTTGAGAAACAGAAGATAGGGGGGTAGAAAATGGAAGAAAAAGCCCGGATAATGGACGAACAAGCTATAAATCGTGCTTTAATCAGGATTAGCCACGAAATAATTGAAAAAAATAAAGGCATAGATGATTTGGCAATAGTAGGTATTAGACGAAGGGGGGTCCCTTTGGCTAAGAGGCTTGCTGCATACATTTCTTCCATTGAAGAAGGGGTGATTCCCGTAGGCGTCCTAGATATAACCCTTTATCGGGATGATTTGTCAAGTTTAGCCTCTCAGCCGGTAGTGCACAAAACGGAAATACCTTTTAATATCACCAATAAAAAGCTAGTATTGGTAGATGATGTTATTTATACCGGTAGAACTGTGAGGGCTGCCCTTGATGCACTAGCGGATTTAGGGCGAGCTCGAACAATACAATTGGCGGTATTGATAGATCGAGGTCATCGGGAATTACCCATAAGGCCGGATTTTGTGGGAAAAAATGTTCCTACATCAAGGGAAGAGATAGTGGAAGTTAGATTAAGTGAAGTTGATGGGGAAAACAACGTTGTGATACTAAAACGATAGTTTTTCCACGATACCTTCTTCTGGTGTTACATATACAGTTTTTTGATGGTAATAGATGACAAAACCTGGCTTTGCTCCTGCTGGTTTTTTTACATGTCGAACAAGAGTATAATCTACAGGTACATTACTGCTGTTACGGCCTTTGCTGAAATAAGCGGCTAAGATAGCGGCTTCGGTTAGAGTAGCCTCACTTATTGTACTGCTATCACTTTTAATAACCACATGAGAGCCTGGGATATCTTTAGCATGGAGCCAGACATGATCAGGTTTTGACTTTTTGAGCGTAAGATTATCATTTTGCCTGTTGTTTTTACCAACCCTAATAAGAATACCGTCGGAAGACTTAAATTGCAGGGGTTCTGAAACTTGATGTTTTTTAGGTTTACTTCTAAAAGTTTTATTGTAATTATTGGACTCTAATTCCTGCTGAATTTCTGATAGATCTTCTAAGGTTCGGCTATCTTCTATATTTACGAGGGTACTTTCCAGATAATCTATTTCCATTAATGTTTTGTTGATTCTTGCTTCAACCTTGGTCTTTGTGGTTTGTAATTTTTTATACTTTTTAAAATATACTTGGGCATTATGAGCTGGTGACAGTTTCTCATTTAATGGAATCAAAACCTCATCATAGGAGCTATAAAAGTTTGGCAGCTTAACATGACTTTGGCCGGGTTTTATACGGTATATATTTGCTGATAAAATTTCACCCCATAATTTATATTTACTAAAGTCCGAAGTATAAGCTACTCTCTCTCTTAAATAATCTAAATTTTGTTTTAGTTTTTTTATATGCTTTGCCACTTGGGACTTTAAGTGGTTTTTTGCGTCATTCAAAGCAATAACTTCTCTTTTTCGTGAAAAGAAAAAATCAACAGCATTATTGGGGCTAGAATCCGAAATCTTTTGTTCTTTATCATGAGAAACCATAGGAAATACCCAGAAATCCATAGGCTCCTTTGTTTTGGGATTTAAGTAAATATAGGGATTAAAACGGCAAAGAACCAGATCGTTCTTTAGATCTGCCAAAACCTTTGTAAGCTCTTGTATTTCAGCATCACTGAGTTTGGAAATAGGCGTTTTATGGTTTACTCTGGCTCTTAAAGCAACTTCCTGAGCCGAAGCCCCTGAAAATCCTGCAAAATTATCAATTATCCATCTACTTAATGTTTTTTGGCTGATAGCCTCTTTCATAGTAGACATAATATAATTATCATCCACCAGCATCAGGTTAATCTTTTTTTCTATGGGCGGATCCACATATGTTTTACCTGGAAGTATTTCCCTAAATCGATTAACTTCAAAGCTTATTCGCTTTATGGAATCTATAACCATATTTTTATTCAGGTCTAATAGTATTATATTGCTGTGTTTTCCCATAATTTCAACAATAAGCTTATATTCTACTGGTTGCATGAATTCATCGGTATTGTGTATTATTATTTCAACAATACGTTCTAGACCTTTTTGAGATATGAATTCTATTTTACCTCCTAGGAGGTGCTTTCTAAGAAGCATACAAAACATTGGAGGTGAAGATGGATTTTTTTCTGTTGTATCGGTCAAATGCATTCTACAGTTT
>DUNY01000487.1 GCA_012839145.1 Thermoanaerobacterales bacterium | reverse complement strand
AGTTGAGGAGATTGTGGAAAAGGGCCTTGCTGCTTTTTTCCCGGTATATGAAGGCGGCAATGTGACCAGGATTTTCACCTGCGACGGCCAGCAGATTTTGGTCAGGAGAACCTGTAGAACGGTTTTAAAAAACCTGGCCAGGTTTTACGGTGTGGATCTTGTAGCAGTAAGAGAGCGCTACGGCAGGTCCATCAATAAAAAACAGGGAGTTCCCATCCCCATGACTACCAATTTGCTGCTAATACCAGTGAAAGTCAGGAAGAATCCCCTGGGAGAAAATGACGGCACATTAGGTTATGTGAATTTTCGAGAGATCAAAGAAGTTACCGATGGTGAAGGAGGAAAATGTCATATCACTTTTCAATGTGATAAGGACCTTCTTGTGTTGGTGAGCCGGGCAACTATGAATGAATACATGAAAAATGCACGATTGGTGGAAAGTCTTTATTTGTATCAGCATTTTGGCAGATACGATGCTGGAGCAAACATGGCTTGGGGAAATTTACAGGAGCCCGGCGGTAAATATATCCCAAGAGTTTTTCCTACGGAAAAAACTCCTCAGGAGAATCCTTCTCCAGAACGGTCAGGAAGGGCGCGACTGTTTCCCGGGGAAACTTCCTTTCACCATAATGAGATATTGCTTCGTGAGTACCTTTTAAAGCTGCTTATAGAAATAATCCATATGCAAAAAAATCAGGCCGCAAAGTAATGGCCTGATTTTTGTTTGGATTCATACCAGTTTTTGAAAAATATATACATATTAAGGATAATACTGTAAATGCTGAATTTGTAGCAACTTGACAGTAATCAAACTATTACTTTATAATGTTAGTTAGTGAAATATTGCGCAAAGGAGTTTCAATATGGAAGAAGTACTTAATTTTTTAACCGAAAACTCAACTTTTTATATTGCTACTGTAGAAGGGGATAAACCTAAGGTTCGCCCCTTTGGTTTTGTAATGGAACATGAGGGAAAACTTTATTTTTGTACGAACAATAAAAAGGATGTATATAAACAGCTAAAGGCAAACCCTTTTTTCGAGATATGTACTACAGCTCCCGATAGAAGATGGATACGCCTTAGCGGAAAAGCTGTGTTCGATACGACTCCGGTTACAAAAGCAAAAGCACTTGAGACAAGACCTTCCCTTGCAAAAATGTATTCAGTTGAGGACTCTATATTTGAGCTGTTTTATATTGAAGAAGGCGTGGCTACCTTCTGCTCTATGGAAGGCGAGTCAAAAACATTTAAACTTTAAACATATTAATATCAAGCAACACAAATTTGACGGATAAAAAAATCAGGCCATATAGTAAAGGCCTGATTTTTTGTTATGGGCAAGTAAAATTAGGTTTTGGACTAGATTTGTTCATGTTTTTATGGTTATTGTGTCAGATGATTCAATAAGTTGAGTACCAGACATTGTGCGAATAATCAATAACTTAGGTGCCTGGCACCGAGTAGGTCATCTATGAATTGTTTGGCGGTTCGGCCGGAGCGGCGGTTGTGCCAGAGTTCCCATTTTAAGGCCATTTGTCGGAGTTTTTCGGGCTCTATGTCTATGCCTTTGCTTTCTGCTATACCTTCCACGATGTTAAGGTATTCTTCCTGGTCAGGGGAAAGGTATACTACGGTTATGCCGAAGCGATCGGACAGGGAGAGCTTTTCTTGAAGGGTGTCCTGGGCTTTTACCTCATTTTCAGCTCTGTCGCTGTGGTATTCCCTGATAAGGTGACGGCGGTTGGAAGTGGCGTATATGAGCACATTTTCCGGTGCCGGTTCAAGGCTTCCTTCAAGAACGGCTTTTAGATATTTGTATTCTATTTCATGTTCTTCAAAGGAAAGGTCGTCCACAAATATGATAAAGCGGTAGGGACGGTCGCTAAGCTCTGCAATGATGTCCGAAAGGCTCATTAGCTGGTCTTTGGTTACTTCCACCATTCTCATGCCCTCTTCTCCGAATTCATGAATCAAGGCTTTAATGGTGGAAGACTTGCCCGTCCCTCTATCTCCGTATAGCAGCATGTTGTTTGCGCCGAAGCCCCGGATGAACTGCCGGGTATTTCTCAGTACTTCGTTTTTTTGCTCTTCATAGCCTATCAGGTCTTTTAACCGAATGGGGTCCGGCTTACGTATTCCCGCCAGCTTGCCGCCATTTTCAGTATTTACCCATTTGAAGGCCCAGTATCTTGCAAATTTTCCGCAACCCTTTTT
>DUNY01000370.1 GCA_012839145.1 Thermoanaerobacterales bacterium | reverse complement strand
AGTTGAGGCCGGAAGTCTCAGCATCCTTTATTGCCACCAGCAGCACAGCCCCGCAACCGGCAATTGCACTCCCATCCCGATCGTAATTCCTCTTACCGTGCTTTTCACCATAGGCGGCCATTTGTTCTCCTAGTTTGGCAAGCTCACTCTCATCGTCTATGACCTTGATCTCTATGTAGTCCTTTCCCACAGTCTTGGGAGCTGTTCTAGCGGACAAGGCCATGAATTGAGCAGCCATTTTCAAAGCATTTTTCATAAATATTATGCCTCCTTCTAAAATTATTTTAGTTTATAAAAAGGAACACTATCTTATGGGCAATACCCATGTCCCCTTATTTAGAATTGATTGAGTTTATAGTGGCTTATTGGTTAATAGGCTTCTTCTATTATGGATTGAGATTGATGTTTTTCCCGTTTGCGTTTAATTCGCTCAAGACGTTTTTTTAGTTCAGCAATTTCATCTTTTAAAGAATATCCGACAAGTGTTCTTTTCTTATAGACCGTTTCCAAAGCTTTTTGGGTTATTTGAGCAGCTTTGTCATAATCTTTGAGCTTATGTTCGTAGTACTTAGCCAATTCCACCAATGCAAATATTGTATTAATATTACTTTTAGCCATGTCTATCCAAAGACTTTCAGCCTCCTGCCAATGATCCAATCGCTTATAGAGTAAGGAGAGCTGTGTGTAAGATCTTTTCCGGACCCCTGATACATTTAGAGCTTTTTGATAACATTTGATACTTTGCTCAAACATCCTCATATCTTCGAAAACTCTGCCTAAACAGTAATAATCTTGATTGGCACAATTTCTCGAGTCAAAAGGAGCTTTGAAAGATTTAGCCATGTTAACTGTCAATGTTACCATTGATAGGATATCCATGCGATTGTGATAAAATATAGGCTTTATTGGATAGGGGTTCTTATCCCTTAAAAACTTAAAATATACCGATGGAATTTCATATCCCGGTATATCACCTTCCCGCTCAAGGGACAGGAGGTTTGTCTCAAGGGATGAAAGGCTCACGCTTTCCAAACGCTCTCTATAAAGCCTCCGGGCACAAGCCAACAAATCAAGGTGAAAGGTTTTTTCCAGCGGGTTTTCTATACGGTTAAGCATGTATCGTGTAGAGAGTAATGGTATATCAAAGGATTTGCCGTTAAAACTCACCATGCTGTCAAAGTTTTTTAGCAATCCGCTCAGACTGTATAAAGCTGCAGCTTCTTCATCATAATCACTGATAAAATACTGGGTGATTTTAAAATCATTGCCTTCAAAAAATCCGACACCGATTAAAAATGCCAATGTTCCGGTACCCCCTGCAAGTCCGGTAGTTTCAGTATCGATGAATACCGCTCGGGAAAAATCTAAGCTTTCAAAAACGCTGTTCTTTGCAATGAGCTTTAATATTTCCGGGGAAATATTAAAGACGGAATCCAGCTTTATTTCACCGTGCATGTAACAGCTTTTATAGGTTTTTTCCACAACAAAATGCTCACCAAGTGGTGTATTAACCATTGTTGCTTCAAGTATTTTTTCCATAACCGGATAGTGGTCTTTATCCTCTGCATGTCCATCTGTATTTATATTTCCGGTATGTTTACCAGATATGAAAGTCCTCAACTTTTCCGAAAGATTCAATCGGAAAGCACCCCTTTTATAATTTTTAAGGCAAAGGTTTTGCTGCCGTGACCCACTTCTTCATAGGGCCCCACACAAGATGGGCACCCGTCTTCACAGTCACATTCCATTATAACCTGTCGGGCCGCTTTTAACAGCTGATCTTCCATATCATACAGCTTTTCCGAAAAGCCTACACCTCCCGGAAAGTTGTCGTAAATATATATTGTGGGCTTTTGGGTAAAAGGTGATTTGATTTGTACAACTCCCCGCACATCCCTGGGATCACACATAAGATAAAGTGGAGCTATATTTACCATGACATTGCACAATCCCAAAAGACCCGACTCAATTTCATCCCTGGAAAGATCACCGGTATTCTCGGGAATTGACAGCCAGTACGCCGTTGTGTGCATTTCTTCAGGTGGAAGATGTATGGGACCGAAGCCTAGGTTTTCATGGGTGAAAAATTTTATCTTCTTAAACATGGTAGCCAAGCTTGTAACCATTACTTCTCCCATGTAATTCTGCTGATTGTTGTCAGCCTTTTGTCGAAATACATCCAAAACCTTTATTTCTACGGCAAAATTTGCATCTGTATAGTAATCTACATCCACTTTTCTCACATAAGCCTTCTTTTCTTCGTAATCCAGTTTTTCCACCTGGTATTGCTGCCCTGCATGAATATATATGGCCTCCTCATGAATCAACATAGGGGCACTGCTGCGGTCCACTTCCCCTATAACTTTGGCGCCTTCGGTAATATCGGTTATAACAAAGTTTTCCATTGAGGCACTTCGCAGACTGATTTCTTCAGCAGGGAAGGATTCGGCCATCCAATGCCAACGTCCTCCCACATGCCGGAGAATTCTTTCTCCCTCCAAAAAGGCTAAAATCTCATCTATGTTTTCTCCGCCGAAGATCTCACCGTCAGAAAAGGGCAGTTCAAAGGCTGCACATTTTATATGGCTTACCAGAATATAAAGATTGTCCGGGTTTATCAGACCATGTTCCGGAGAGGCTTCGAAAAAATACTCCGGATGGTTAATTATGAATTGATCCAGCGGACTGCTTGAAGCCACCAGAATTGATGCTGACACCGAGCTTCTTCGTCCGGCTCTACCGGCCTGCTGCCATGTGCTGGCAACTGAGCCGGGATAGCCTGTTATAATACTAACATCCAGATTGCCTATATCTATGCCTAGCTCTAAAGCATTGGTGCTGACCACTCCAAGGATTTTCCCTTCCCTAAGGCCTTTTTCAATCGCTCGACGCTCTTTGGGTAAATAACCGCCTCGGTACCCCCTTATCGAGTTTCTTCCGCCGTGTAAATTTTTCATCTCTTCCTGCAGGTACGTGAGCATTACCTCTACAGCTAAACGACTTCTGGCAAAAGTTATGGTTTGAACCCTGTTCTTTAAAAAACCTAAAGCAATGGTTTTCGCCTCCAATAAGCTGCTACGCCGAATTCCCAGTTGTCGGTTTACAACAGGGGGATTATAAAAAATAATGTTCTTTTCACCGGCTGGTGCACCATTTTGGTCAATTAATACCATGGGCTTTTGAGTGATTTTTTCCGAAAGTTCCCGTGGATTGGCTATGGTAGCCGAACAGCAAATAAAAATGGGGTTTGAACCGTAAAACTTGCATATTCTATGAAGTCTTCTAAGCAAATTAGCGGTATGACTACCGAAGATTCCTCTGTATATATGTATTTCATCTATCACAATATACTTTAGATTGGTAAAAAGTTTCATCCACTTGGTATGATGGGGCAATATGCCTGTATGCAGCATATCCGGATTTGTTACCACAATATGCCCATCTTTTCTTATAGCTACCCGTGCATTGACGGGGGTATCGCCATCATAAGTGAAGGTTTTAATGTCTTCTTCCATTTCATCTACAATATCCATAAGCTCTGACACCTGATCCTGGGAAAGAGCTTTGGTGGGAAAAAGATATATTGCTCGGGCATTTTTATCGGCAAGGATGGCATTGAGCACCGGTAGATTATAGCAAAGGGACTTACCAGAAGCCGTGGGTGTTACCACCGTAATATCATTATTTGCCATCACTTCATCCAGGGCCCTTCGCTGGTGGGAGTAAAGCCTATGTATACCTTTTTTCTTCAAGGCTGAAATCAGTTTTGGACTCAAGTATTCCGGAAAGGCCTCATATTCACCGGGCTTTTCGGGAATGACTGCCCAATGAGTTATGTTCTTTGCCAAACGCTCCTGGGTCTTTAACATGTCCATGATTTGCTCTAAATTCATTTATGCCACCTCTCCCCAGCTTTGTCCTTTATTATAGCATATGAAAACGCTGAAAAAAAGCCATTTGCACCTTTCAACTACTTGTATTCCACATAGTTGTCTTTTCGAAAAAAGCCTTGATATTACATCAAGGCTTTTTAATATTATAAAACGAAATATAATTATCTTTATTAGAACTTCAAAATACCTATGGAATCTAAGAAGATAAGGATAATTAACAAAGGTGAAATATATTTTACGATTATATAAAACAAGTTTACAACACTTTCATTATTTAATCGTCCATTGTTGGAAAGTTCCCTTTCAAGGTTGGTTTTACCTAAAACCCAAACAATAAATATGACCGTAAACAAGCCACCCATGGGCATTAAGATATTGGAAGATATATAGTCATAGAGATCGAAGAAAGTCTTGCCGAAAATCTTTATGCCTCCCAAGAGTGAACCTGTATCAGCTGAAAGGGATGCGGTGGAACCCAAGAGAGCTATTGTTGCAGCAGACATTAGAGTGGCTTTTGTACGAGGACAGCCCTTTTCCTCTACTAAATAGGCCACAGGTACTTCCAAAAGGGACATCATGGCAGTGGTGGCAGCTATAGCTGTCAACAAAAAAAATATTGCCAATAAAATGTTACCTAAGGGCATTTTACTAAAAACCATAGGAATCGTAATAAATAACAGTCCTGGGCCTGCATCCGGTTCAAAGCCAAAAGCAAAAACCGCTGGGAATATTGCAAGACCGGCCATCATGGATACCAAAATATCTGATAGGGCTACCTTTACAGCAGTGCCGGGTAAGTTTTGAGTCTTATCAAAGTAACTTCCATAGGTCACCATTGTCCCCATGCCCACTGATAACTTAAAAAAGGCCAGACCTAAAGCTATGATAACAACTTCTCTGGTAAGCTTGGTAAAATCCGGTTTGAATAAAAACTCTACTCCGTTTAGAGCTCCCGGTAAAGTAAGAGCCCTGATATCACATAATAACAACAGTACAAATAATAAAGGCATTAAAGCTTTGGTCATTCTCTCTATGCCCTTTTGCACCCCGGCAATTATAATGGAACTGACTACGACAAGAACGATAATCTGCCATATTATTGGCTCATAACTGCTGGTTATCAGTTTTCCAAAAACCTCTCTAGTGATCTCTGGACTTGCGTTGATGAAATTACCGCTTATGGCTCGAAATATATAGGAATACACCCACCCAGCCACACCAGTATAAAAAAGCATGATTAAAAATGAAGCTGCGATACCTGAGTAGCCGATTGCGTGCCAGGCCGTTCCCGGTGCTAATTTTTTAAACGCTCCTACGGGATTTGAATTAGCCCGTCTTCCGATGACAAATTCGGAAATCATAACAGGAAGACCGGCAAGCACTACACAAATCAAGTAAATAATAATAAAAGCTGCTCCTCCATTTTTACCTGTGAAATAAGGAAATTTCCATATATTTCCGAGTCCTACGGCCGAACCAAGAGTTGCGGTCATTACTCCACGGCTTGTTGTGAATTTATCCCTGTTTTGCAAATAGCTCCCCCCTAATTTATAGTTATTCTAACAACATTAATTTTATCACAACCATATAAGCCCATCAATAATCAATATAGTATAGGTTTAAATAAAAAACTCCGGCTTTGCCGGAGTTCTCCCTACCCGAGGGTTTTTTAGTTTACAGCTCACCCAAATCCAGTTCCACCGCAAGAAGGTGCTGAGGGGCAAGATGAACTATCCCCACGAGCCACTGATGTTCCAAAAACAGAAAAAGCCTTTTTTATATTGTGGCTCTTACATTTTGGACAATGAACCTTCTTGTCTTTTTCGGAAAAATTAATAAGTTCTTCGAACTTATGGTTACAGTCCGTACATTTAAACTCATAAATGGGCATATCCGAAACCTCCGTATATATTTATTCGTCTTAAACTAAAAATATATATAAAGGCCTTTAACCTTTGATGTAATTTATATATATTATATAATAATTACGCTAAATATAAAAGGTCTTAACCACATTTTTTTTAATAATTTACGTATTTTATCAAACAATAAGTACAGTAATCAAATTTTAGGGAGGTTGTTATATGATGGTCAGCAAAATGCAGCTTCGTTCCGTAGGTGAAATGTGCCCGGGATACATTCAAGCCGGTAGTACTTCATGGGTACTGGCTGCGGAAAACATCGAAAAAGATGTGAGTTGTGAAACTTGTATTCATTGGGAAGATAGCAGATGTAATATAGACCTTTTTGACAAGGTTTTATCGAGCCTTGATCAGACTTGACATTAAAAAATGGGGGGATTGATATGACTATTAAAAAAACAACGTTTGTACAAAAAAAGACTTTTACCCAGCAAAGGGTAGGGCCCAATATTTTCAATCAGGCTGGCAGACCAACTCCTAGAGAAGTAAAATCTCAGGTGGCTCAACAGGAAAGCAATCCTCCGGGCACCAGAAAAGATGTAAAGCTTAAGATGAAAGATAAACTTAATTAATAGTAAATAGTTTCGATATGTTTGCCCATTTTGTCCAATATCTCTGCCAATTCCTTCACAATATTAATTTTTATGGAAAGATCTTTGGGAAAATCGGGGTTTTGGTGGGCAGGATTTATAGCCTTGCCTAAAAGAAAAGTAATATCCGTAGCATCCAGGAGAATCCTTGCAAGCCTTGAAGCACCGTCCTTTTGTTCCAGTTGTCGAAGTTCCTTATATTGAGCATGGGGATCAATATATCTTATAAGAAGCTCTCGTGTGCGAGCCAAGGTCAAAACACCTTCAGTCACGAGATCTATACCCTTAATCCAAGCAATAGGGGGAATCTCGGGAACTGTAAATTCAGTGGATGTTTTTATCTCTCTACCCAAAACACGAGCTGTGATTTGAGCTGCGGTGCCACCACACACCACCTTTTTCCCCGGTTTTTCCATAAGGTTTTTTACTACTATTTGGTCATCTTCAGGTTTTTGAGGTGGACCGGTAAATACAGTTACAAATTGAGGGTCTATAATTTTGAGTGCTGCTATTGTAGCGTCATCTCCAGGTTTATCCATATAAAAATTCATGGTGGCGCTGGAAAGCAATTTTACAAGGCTGCCAATGGTGTGTTCTACTTTCGACACTTTTTCAATATACTGGGCAATATTTTCCCATTGCCACCCTAAATTTAATATGCCCTCTACCCCTGCATGCACCACACCATCACTCATTGCAATAAAGACATCATTCCTTTGTACCTTCAAACGATATTCTTTAACTTCCTTTCCTGCGATCTCCCTTGTTACCCCCTTCAGTCTTACAACACTGCCTTCCCGTAAAAGAATAATCGCCGGATTGCCATATTCCGCAATGTAGCAGTTTCCGGCAGAGTCCACCCTTATGATGGTAAATGTGGAATAGGCTATTTTGCGTACCTTGCATATTGGCAATGTAGCCATTATAGTCTTGACCGTTTCTTCAATTGTTGCCCCTTGCCGCAGCATCGTCACGGCTATTTTAGTGGTTAATGTAGAAAGAATATTGGCTTTGACTCCGCTGCCAAGACCATCAGCCATTACCATAATGGTCTCTTCGTTGCTTTGCACTGCTTCTACTTTGTCTCCACAGAGCTCTTCCCCGTATTTGTTAGTACTTTCCCAGTATAATTCCGTTCTTACTTTCATCATTCCTCACCCGGCATCTCATCAATTAATAGGCGCTGTATTTTGTTCAGCAATACTTTTGTCTCAGCCGTGGTTTCTCCTAAAACACTAGCTATTTCCTGAGCAACCCTCATCTGTTTGTCTATGACCTGTTGTGCCGTTTCCACGGTCTCCTGACGGAGATTTATGCGTCTTTCTCGAGCTTGTTGCTGAGCGGTTATATCAGTTATTATGCCAATTACTAAAGAATGCTCTTTTTCATAATATATGTCCTGCTGAGTAATCAACCCATATTGAGTTAAATTAACTTTTTTATTTACAATATTTTTTTTTGTTTTACTTACATAATTAAAGTCATCGCAATCAAACAACAAATCTAAAGGTTTATGAATTATATCACTACTATTTATTCTAAACATTTTCTCAGCACCATTATTAAATACTTGAACGTTCATATCAATATCCACTGCAATAATGGCATTGGGTGTAGATTCAATAATATGATTTGAAAAGGATTCAGCTCGGTTTCTCATGTAAGGCATACACATACGAATTTCAGCCATGCCATTGTATACAGCCTCGGCTTTTTCCCTACATGAATTGTACCCACATACACCGCAGTTTAGTTCATGCTCAGGACGGTATTTTCCTATAGTCTCTAAAATTCGTTTTACTTCCTCTTCATTGGGTTTTTTTATTTCTAGCGGTATTGGCTCATAATGTTTTTCAAAATTTATAGGAATAACCTCTTGATTGATAGCAATTGATTCAGCGCAAGGACTGTTGTGTCGTGCAAATATTTTCACACATTTTATGCGCTTAAAAGGCCCTCGGTCTATACTGCCAATAGCTGGCCCATTGATGCACCCGCCTTCACAGGCGTTCATTTCTATCCAGGTTCGATGAAATTCTCCTTTTTTTAATTCGTCCAGCATCAACATGCAATTTTCTTTACCACTTACTTCGATAAACTCCCGCCAATTATCCTGTATTAACGGTTCGATGGTTTTATAGCTTCCCCCGGGAATGGGGTAAAAATTGGCATCATCACAAAAGCCGTTTTCATGTTCATTTACAGGTTCCAGAAGTGGGTCGATTCCCTCTTCCTCCCACCATGCCATGAGTTCTTCAAAAGTCAAAGATGCATCAATACCATAACTGCCCTTATCATGAATTTCCACCTTTTTTGCAAGACATGGACCTATAAAGGCTACTTCCTTATGCCCCTTTGTTTTTTTCAGGTATCTACCATGAGCTTCCATAGGTGATACCACAGGTACCAAGCAATGGACAAGCTCTGGATAGTATTTTTGGATTAGATAATTAATGGCAGGACAAGCAGTGGTAATTAAGTTAGGTTTTTCCTTATTGTTGTAATGCTTTACATAATCTTTCGCAATCAATCTGGCACCTACAGAGGTTTGATAAATAGCCGAAAAACCAAGTTTTTTCAAGGCTGAAATCATCTGGCTGTAGTGTTTAAAAGAAAATATGCCTGCAAAAGAAGGTGCGAGACTAACAGCCATGTCTTTATCGTGTTTGAGCAAATATTTTACTCTCTGTACATCACTTTTTATAGTTTTGGCATTCTGGGGACATATAGTCAAGCATGTACCACAGGTAATGCATCTCTCGTCAACTATTTCAGCTTGGTCGTTTTTCATTCGAATCGCTTTTACAGGACATGCCCTTATACATTTATAACAATTTTTACAATTTGCCCTGGAAAAATTAATTACATCCATCAATTATGCCCCCAATATTTTCTCCTTGAAAAATGCTTTGGCGTTATCCACCTCAAGGGAATAGGGCTCGCTATCGCCTATTCTGACCGAAACAGGGTTACGGCAGTTATTGCAACAAAACTCTGCTTTTAGCTCCCACTCCTCGTCAAGATTGTTATCTTTTATAAGTTTTTTAAATATCTTGATAATATCATAGGACCCCTTTAGATGACATGAACTGCCCACACATACACTTATGACTTTCATAAGTTCTCCCCTCCGTTCATTTAGTATTTTAATATATAGGAAAGTATTGGTGCATTTGATATAGATTTTTCTAATTCTAAATGCAACAATAACAAAATTTGTTCTTAAAATCATTATATAAATAAAAAAAGGTATTGTCAAATATTTCACAATCCCTTTGAGCTTTATTATTTTCTATGCTTTTATATCACTTTGACAAGTTTTTTTTGTAGTTTATACCTATTTCACTGCTGATATTTCCCAGGCGCCTTCTTACCTTTTTTACCTTATCTAGATCGTAACCTATGAGATCCGCTATTTCATCATCTCGTAGACCTAAAGATACCGCATCTAAAAACAGATACAAATCCACGCCGAATTCTTTTTTTATCTGATCAGCACTAACGTCTATCTTGTTAAAAAAGTTTTTTTCATTATCTGTCATGATATCCCACCAGTACGGATTTACTGTGAAATGGCCTCTGTCACCCGCTCAATACTTACATTTCCCTCTTCATCAAGCCAAGCGGCTCTTATCTCTTTAAGTCTCCCTATCCCTTTTTGGTTTAGTTGCCTGAGCATTATGTCTATGCTAACCCCAACCCTGTCCAAATTGTCTTGGACTACTTCGCCCTGGTCTACCACTAAAGTCGGGAAAATCCCTCGGTTTGACCATAAGCCTAGATCTCTCGGTGTTACTGTCTGCATGTATTTTTTCTTTATGACGCTTAATTTGCCGTTAGGCTCTATTGCGGCTTCTTCAACTTCATTGATGTTTGTCACTCCTTTTTCCCTCAGTAGAATAAGCAGATCTGCCATAGTGGTTCGTTCTTTTTTTAAATTGCCTATAATGACCTCTCCATTTCTCACAAGGACCCTGGATGTACCCTGTAAGAAATTTTCTATCTTACGGTTTTTGGTAATTAAAATAGCCAGCATATAATTCAATAATGATGTAATGAGGACCGGAAAAATGCCGTGAGTGATTTTGATATCGTGGTCTTCCAGTGGTATGGCAATAGCAGATCCCATAATGATCATAAAGATAAGGTCAAAAGGTGACAGCTGGGCAACGGTTCGCTTGCCCATGAGTCTTACTAAAACAAGGCTTACCGTAAATAGGATTATCGACTTATATGTGTGCAAGAGTAAATCTTTTAGTAAACTCATATGCTTTACACCTTTTCTTCGAATTTATCAACTGCCTTGATCATCCTGTTAAAATTCGACATTAAAGTTATTCCATTTCCAGCATCTGTCATGGCCTCTGCCGCCTTCAACATAGATTTTTTAATTTCATCTATTAACAGGAACTGACTTTCAAATATCTTACGCCGAAGAGATGTAAGAAGTTTTTTTTTGGCTAAATGGTTTCCATCCTCAGGTATATCTGCTAAAGCTTCATTTATAAGTCCTATTTCTTTTATGTCTTTATTTAATTTTATAAGGCTCGAAGATTTCAACAGCGCCTGTTGAAGGTTGTCATCCACTTGACTTTCTACATCTTTTATAGAATCTGCAAGGTTTTTCAGATTTTCTTTATATGTAAGCATAAAACTGGCAAAATCTAATATGGGCGGATTCATATATATCTTTCCCTCCGTTTCCTTTATTTATTTTAAGGAATTATAGTGTTTTTTATACACCGATCTTTTCAATAATTATACAGTTGGCATCAATTCCTAAATTTGATATACTTGATTTTAGCAAGGTAATTTGCTTCGGTGCTAATAATGGGCACCTCATGGAGTTTTTACACAGTTGAGGTGAAATATGAAAAAGATGAAAAGTGTTGCATATATAGTAGTTGTATTTTTTTTATTTGTTTTTTTAACGTCTACGGTATTTGCTGATACGGGCAAAACAGAGTCTCCTCCGTCTATAGCCGGCGAAGCAGGAATACTTATGGATGTATCTACAGGAAAGGTATTATATGAAAAAAACGCCCACACTCCGTTGGAACCTGCCAGTATTACAAAAATAATGACAGCTATTTTGGCTTTGGAAAAAGGAGAGCTTTCAGATATTGTAGTAACAAGCAATAAACCTCCCTTGGCAGAAGGAACAAGGATTTATCTTGAAGAAGGGGAAAAACTTACTTTGGAGCAAATGCTCTACGGCATGATGCTCAATTCTGGAAATGATGCAGCTATTGCCATAGCGGAACATATTGGCGGAAGTGTTGAAAGCTTTGTGCTGATGATGAATCAGAAGGCCAGAGAAGTCGGAGCTCAAAATACCGTTTTCATAAATCCCAATGGTTTATCGGAAGAGGGTCATTTAACTACTGCCTATGATTTGGCTCTTATTTCCCGTTACGCCATGTTAAATTTTCCGAAATTCAGAGAAATTGTTGCCACAAAAACCATGGAAATTCCTTGGCAAGGGGAAGAATGGGACCGACAGCTCATAAATTTGAATAAACTACTGTGGAATTATGAGTGGGCTGACGGAATAAAGACCGGATATACCAGTACCGCTGGCTCTACTTTAGCGGCATCAGCCACTCAAAACGGATGGCAGTTGATCTCGGTTATCCTAAAATCTGATTCAAGTATTTTAGCCGACAGCATGGCTTTACTGGACTACGGCTTTGCAAATTTCGAAAAAAAAGATGTTATACAAAAAAACACCCCGGTAACTGAAGCAAAAATTAAATACGGAGATCCGGTTGAGTTAGCTGTCAATGATGGATTTACCGCTGTGGTGCAAAAAAATAGCCCGCCTATCACACAGCAAGTTGTTATAAATCCTGATATAAAAGCTCCGATTCGCAGCGGCCAAGCTCTTGGTCAAATTGTATTTTATCAAGGCGGCAAAAAGCTGGGCAGTGTTGATCTGATTGCCACTGAAGATGTAAACAGAAATATACATACCTTCTGGTGGTTCTGGCCCCTTTCATTTTTTTTGGTTTTGTACACACCTTTTAGAATAATAGTGGGTATAAGGCGGTACAAGAGACATAAGAGAAAAATACGCTATGTTTCTTATATCAAACGATATCGATAAAATTAATAAAAAAAGAGCATCGCAAACTATTTAAAAACAGTTTTGTAATGCTCTTTTAGTATTGCTGTTTTTTACTTTAATATATATACAGTGACCCATCGCCTTCCAAAACGCTTTGTCTCTTCGGCAGTGTTTAAAAATAGGTCTATTTTATCGCCTTTTATGGCTCCACCTGTATCTTCAGCTCGTGCAAAACCATAACCGTCAATATAGAGTTTGGTCCCCAATGGAATAACCTTGGGGTCAACTGCAACCACTCCCACCCTGGTTATCGTTCCAGTGGCAGTCCGGTTGCCGGTATGAGTGTATGCCGTGGCCAACATGCGCCGCTTTTCAGTATATGAAAAATCCACACCGCCACGTGATGCCAGTTGAACTGTCCCCGTTAGCACGATTTGAGATTTGGGAGCTTTTAGTATCTTGGACTCTGTTGTTGTGGAAACAACTTTTCCGTTTTCAAGTATTTCTATGGTTTTAACTTCTTCTTGACCTTCCTCACCCTTTTGGGCTACTTTTTTTTCACCTAAGGAAAGGCTAAAGTCCTTTCTTGATACAATCTCATAGGGTATCGTCTTGATTTCAGTTGTAACTCTTTGATCGACCCTAGTTATGGTTATTTGATCGGTTCCGGTTATGTAGTCACAAAGACCAGGTTGAATTTTATCCTTTTCACCAAGACTGATTTCGGCCTTTGCTAAAAGATTAACCACCGCATTAGGTTGGGTTTTTATCGTTATTTCTTCCCCATCAACATTTATCTTTACGGGAAAGGCTCTTTTAATAGTTATCTGCATACCTTCCCTGAGTTTTGTACCAGGACTGGGCATAACCACATCCTCCGGGTCTAAAGCTATATCTTTATTTTCCAGTAATTCCCCTACGGTTTTGGTAAAGGTTGCAACTTTAAACGATTTATCTCCCTCTCTTATAGTCACCTCTTTTTCCAACGTGGTATAAATAGTCGCTCCGGTCAGAAATATCACCACAATTCCGGAGGCGACAGCCCAACGGGCTTTCAGCGAAAACACAAAATTCCCCCTTTTGTTAAAGGTCTTTTAAGGATTTCTACACTTTTTTAAAAAACCCTTTTTCCATTTAATTCTTCTATATATTATATAATACTTATATCAAAAGTATACATAGGTTGTCAAACTTTGATTTTTTT
>DUNY01000387.1 GCA_012839145.1 Thermoanaerobacterales bacterium | reverse complement strand
AAACAAAGGAACAATAGAGGGGGCATAAACTTGTATGATGTAGTAATCAGAAACGGACTAGTGGTTGACGGCACCGGCAGTAAACCTTTTAAAGGTGATGTGGCCGTAACCGGAGAGAGAATTAGTAAAATAGCGCCTAAGATTGAAGAAAAGGGAGTTAAAGAATACGATGCCCAGGGCAAGATCGTAATTCCGGGTTTCATCGACCCACATGTTCACGAGGAATGGGTATGCTTAATAGATGGCTCTTATGAGCTGTTTTTACGCCAAGGCGTTACAACGGTAGCAAACGGCAACTGTGGGCATTCCATTGTTCCGGGACCTAAAGCAAATATCCTCGATTACTACTGGGGCAATGGGCTCATGAGCAGTAAGCAAAGAGATGATTATATGAATAGATTCCCCGAGTGGGAGGATTTTGACGGCTATGCCAAAGCTGTGGAGGAGAAAGGGACAAACCTAAATTTTGTAACATTGTTAGGCCATGGCACAATCCGCTGGTCTGTAATGAACGGTGCTCATGATAGGCCACCTACAAAAGAAGAGGCGGAAAGAATAGAAAATATAATCCGTCAAAATATGGGGCAGGGAGCTTGGGGTATTTCCTTTGGTCTGGATTATGTTCCCAGCCGATATGCTGATATGGATGAATTAGTAACCGTTACCAAGATAATAAAGGAATATGACGGTATAGCGGCTGCCCATCTTCGCCACTCAATAGGTATTAAAGAGGCTACGGAGGAATTTGTAGAAGTGGGCAGGAGGTCTGGAGTAAAGATACAGGTTTCTCACTTAAAATCCACCTGTCCCGAGGCTTTTGAGGTAGTAAGAAAAGCCGCTGAAGAAGAAGGTATGAGGATTTTGGCAGATACCATACCAAGGAGCACAGGTCACTGCACCGGTAAAGCTCGTTTACTTCAGTTTGTCATGGCAGTTTCGGATGAATTATTTGCAGGTGGAATAGAAGGAGTAAAAGCGGCTTTAAAGACCAAAGAGGGTCGCGAGATTATTAAAAAAGACGCATATATCTTTGCCGGCGATAAATCGGATAAGTTTGTAATACTGTCTGAGGATCCTCATTTGGAAGGCAGGTCAATAAAAGACATTGCTCAGGAGAGAAATCAGGATCCCGACGAAACCATGTTAGATCTGTTGGCAGATGGTAAAAACTATGTTTTTTGGCTGGGGGGACCTTCAAGAGCTGATTTCCCTGCCGAAGGGCACTGCGAAACAATAGTTAAAAATCCGTATATTTGTGTAGGAACAGATGAAATTATGGGAGATGTTGAAGACCCTTATGACTGGTACGAACTGCAAAGAAGAGGCGGATTTCCCATATTTATGAAGATGTATCTGTCAAAGAATGTACCGTTAGAGGAAATTGTTCGTAGAAACACCTCAATGGTTGCAAAGCATTTTGACATTAAGGAAAGAGGTGAGTTAAAGGAAGGCAATTATGCGGATATAGCTGTTATTGATCTTGAGGCTTACAATTATCCATCACCACAAGAAGTAGATTACCGGAAGCCGCTGACAATGGCTTCAGGTGTAGATACTGTATTGGTAAATGGAAAGGCGGCCCTGGAAAAGGGTGAACTGAGAAAACCATTCTCAGGCAAAGTATTACGAAGAGGATAAAATAATAAATGTAGGAGGAAGGCAATGAAAAACAAAAAAATAATATCTTTAATAGTTTTTGCGGTTATTTTAACAATGCTTCTTACGGCCTGTGGTGGTAATCAACCACAGTCAGAGAATGAGAATAATGGAGAACAAGCATCTCAGGGGCCTAAAGTGGGTGGAGATTTGGTTGTTGGACTAGCGGGAGACCCTTACAGTATTGCACCTTGGGTTTCCAATGACATGAATTCTTCCTTAATAGCAAATCTCATTTTACCGCCGCTTATGGTTACAGATGATGATGGCAAAAAAGTACCGTATATAGTGAAGGATTATGATATAAGTGACGATGCTACAGTCTACACCGTAACTATTCATGAGGGTATTACATGGCATGACGGCACACCCTTTACCGCTGAGGATATTGCTTTTACATGCGATTATACCAAGGAAAAAGCGCTGGGCCACGGTGCGGACATGTTTGCGGCAGTAGAAAAAGTGGAAGTTGTGGACGAAACCACTTTAAAATACTATCTGTCTGAACCCCAGGTAAATTTCCTAACCCAGACCGGATTTTGGATTAACATAATGCCGAAACATATATTTGAAAATGTGGAAGACCCGATGGATTTCGATTACGACGGCACAGGGTACGGTCCATATAAATTGAAAGAATACAAAAAAGGCGAATACTATACTTTTGAAAGAGTGCCCAATTGGCCCTTGGCAAACGACGGCCTTGGTGCGTATTTGGAAACCATAACTTTCAGAGTGTTCCCAGATCCCAACGCCCTTGTCCTTGCTATGAAGAACGGAGAAGTTCATGTATCCGGCTCAGCCATGCCCATAGCCTCTCAAAAACAGATAGAGGCTTCTCCCGATAATTTTGGCATAAAGCGGGTAAGTTCTTTGGGATATGGCTATATTAGCTTCAACTATAAGAATGAATTGCTTGCCGATAAGAATGTAAGAAAAGCCTTTGCAATGACTGTCGACCGTGATGCCTTGGTCAATACTGCACTTCAAGGCGGCGCAGTTAAGATGGAAACACCTATTTCTCCTGTGTTCACGGATTTGGTCAAGTCAAACGTCAAGTTCCCCGAATTTGATATAGAGGGTGCAAAAAAAGCTCTGGAAGATGCAGGATATGTTTTGAATAAAGACGGCGTAAGGGAAAAGGACGGTAAAAAACTGGAGTTTGAATTAATATACAGGACCACCACTGCCAATGTAGACGCCATGGTCAATATCGTCAAAGCAAATGCGGAAGAAGCGGGAATTGCCATAAACCTTAAACCGGTGGATCCTGCTACCTATACTGACAGAGTTGTAAAACAGCAAACCTTTGATATAAACCTTATTGAGTGGGGAGTAATTGACGACGCAGATTCCTCTTTGGGCACCATTTACAGGTCCGATGCAGCGTTGAACTTCATGGGTTATAAAAATGAGAAGATTGATGAACTGCTGAACATGGCAGAAAGAGAAATCGATTATGAAAAGCGAATTGAGATTATGAATGAGTTTCAGAAAGAATTTGTAGAAGAGCTGCCTTCACTAAATATATTTGTAAGAACCAATGCTTATGGATATTCTAAAGACTTTGAAGGATGGGATCTCACACCCGGTCTTTACGGTCCATTGGCAGCTAAGGATATTGTAAAGGTATATAAAAAATAATAGAGGTGACAAATGAAATGGGAATAAAAACAGCTTATAAGGGGTACAAGGCGTACTCATATTTGGAACCGGGTAAGGACTACCAAGATTTTGAGTTTGCCCCTTGGAATTGGGCGGGGGAATATTTAATTCCTTTGGATGAAGCTCAGGAAAAAAGGGTAAAGCGCTTAGCGAAGGAAAAGATATTTATTGCACTACATGAACATCCAACCCTCTTTCCGAAAGATATATCTAAGACACCTGAGTACAATACCGCCGGCAGAGAGTTCTGTGCCTATGAAGCATTGTCTCTTTCGTATCTTGATTGCGTCTTTGACAATATGATGGACGGGACCAATACCATTTCATCCAAGGCTGGCTGGAAATGGCAGGATATAATTCATGACTTGGGGATGCGCTTGTGTGATATAGCCCACCAGGATTTTTTGATTCACTGCAAGCGGGTTGAAGACATTTACAGGGCTCATGAAGAAGGTAAGATTGCTTGGGTAGCGGTAGTAGAGGGAGCAGCTCCCATTGAGAATGAACTGGACCGCATTGACATCCTTTACGGCTTAGGTGTCAGACAGCTGGGTATTACCTATTCCGAATCCAATGCCTTAGGCAACGGCCTGAAAGAGGACAATGACGGCGGACTTACAAAGTTCGGAAAAGAAGCCGTTGAGCGTATGAACAAGGTAGGTATGCTGATTGATGTATCTCACTGTGGTCCAAAGACAGCTTATGATGCAGCTATGCACTCTACCAAACCTATCATTGCAAGTCACTGCGGGGCAAGGGCGTTGTGGGACAGCAAGAGACTATTTCACGATGATTTGATAAAAGCCATTGCTGAAAAGGGCGGTATAGTAGCGGTTGAAGCTGCACCCCATACCACAATGACCAAGACCCATATGACACATGATATTGAATCAGTAATGGAGCATTTTGAATATATTGCAAATCTAGTAGGAATTGAGCATGCATCATTCGGTATAGACTCATTGTATGGTGATCATGTGGGATTGCACAATGTTTACTCTGCAAATTTATCTAAGAAAGAGACCAGCAATACTGATGTAGAGTATGAAGAAGTAAAATACGTGAAGGGTCTGGAGAATCCTACTGAAGCGTCCTGGAATATCCTCAGGTGGCTAGTAAAGCATGGATACTCCGATGAAGATATAGAAAAGGTTATCGGCGGCAATGCCCTTAGGGTGTTAAAGCAAGTTTGGAGCTAATATAAAAAGGTTGGATTGGAAGTATATTCCGATCCGCCTTTTTTGTTTGTGGTTTAAAGCACCTTTGTGGAACACGAAATACTGTGTTATACGAAATCACTGCTTAGGATTTATATTTATGGGATTAACAATTCAGGCTTTATAAAATAAGAAATATTATACCTGATCAGGGACTTGTGACGTGTTGTAATAGAAATCAGTAGAAATTATATGAAGTATATGTTCGTGTTTAAGTCGTAAGGATTAAAAATCGATAAACTCGTTATAATAAGAACATAACATATTATACGAGGGGGCGAAAGAATGGATTCAAAGATTATTACAAAATATGTTTATTCTTTTTCACCGAATAATGAGCCGGTAGAAACAGTAAAAAAAGGAGAGACCCTTAAATTTAAGACTTTAGATTGCTTCAGTAATCAAATAAAGTCAGAAGAACAGCTCATAACGACCATTGATTTTGACCACGTGAACCCAGCCACCGGTCCGGTTTATGTAGAAGGTGCAGAACCGGGGGATGTATTGGTAGTGGATATTTTAGATATCACAATATCCGACCAGGGAGTTACGACAACCCTTCCGGAAATCGGGCCTTTGTTTGACAAGGTGAAAACCAGGACAAAAATTATTCCCATCAAAGACGGAAAGGCGATTTTTAATGATATCGAGTTTCCTGTAAATACTATGATAGGAGTTATAGGAGTAGCTCCTAAAGAAGAGAGCATTCCTTGCGGTCATTGGGGTTTCCATGGTGGCAATATGGACAATAAGCGTATTATAAAAGGTACCAGGCTGTACTTCCCGGTTAATGTTCCCGGCGCCTTATTCCAGTTGGGAGACTTACATGCGACCATGGGAGACGGTGAAATCTGCGGAACCGGTATAGAGATAGCCGGTGAAGTAACGGTAAAGCTGGATGTGATTAAGCAGTTCCCAACCGAGCGGCCTATTCTGGAAACAGAAGACAAATGGTACACCATAGCAAATGCTGTGGAATATGCTGATGCTTTAAAACTTGCCTCTGAAGATATGCAAAAATTGATTGTGAAAGCATATGGTTGGGATGCAACTGATGCTTTCCTTTATATGTCCATTCAAGGGGATATTGAAATTTGCCAAGGTTGCAAACCATCTCCTGGGGATATGGTTGTAAGATTTGGTGTCCCGAAGATTGACGGAAAGCCTTTAGTTAGATAATAAATAAGGCCGGGGTGTGTGATCCGGCCTTATCTATTTTATTTTTAAGATAAAGGACCTTATTACATTGTCTTATCAGGATATCTATTGTTAACTCTTATTGTAGAGTTGCCAGTGGTCTATTTATATCTCCGTAAAGAAGTAGCAAAAACAAATAAAAGAAAATTGATTCAAACCATTATTATTGCTAATGCAATAACCACATTGTCAGTTGCTCCAGACGATTTTCCAAAGCCGGTTATTCAGTTGGAATTTGAGATTATGGTGCGTTTGTTGTTTTTATACATCTATTATGTTCAAATCTTTAATTGTAATAGTTTTTGCGTCAAACTCTATGAGCCCTTCGCTTCTCATTTTATTTAGTTCCCTGGAAAGGGAAGGCCGTTGGATACCAAATCTTTCGGCCAATTCTTTTTTTGAAGTATTTAGATGTATTACGGGGCTGTTTTGATAATAGTATTCAAAGGTCAAATAATCAATGATTCGCTGCCGTATGGTTTTCATGGATATAAACCTGATTTTATCAGTGAGGATCAAAGCTTTGTCGGAAATTGACCGCAGGAATTTAATCAGAAAGTCTTTGCTGTTCTGGCATAAATCTAGAACAAGTTCTTTTTTTATATGTAAAACTGTAGTGTCAGATTTGCATGTGATGGTCATAGGAAAGGTATTCCTGTGAGAAAAAAGCAAATTTCCTCCTATTATATCCCCGGCAAAAAAAGTGGAGATAGTTAGTATCCCCCCATTTT
>DUNY01000204.1 GCA_012839145.1 Thermoanaerobacterales bacterium | reverse complement strand
TCAAAAAAGGACTCCGCCGATTTATGATTTTAACCTATCAGCGTGTCCAAAACCTATCAACTTCCCGTGCGATATTTCCCCGGGCCATATTTAAGCATATTTTCTACACTGCCTTAACTTTGGATCTGTAGCTTTTGAACTGCGGTATGATTTGGTCCAGCGCCAAGAAAATATCATCCGCCTTAATTTGAGTTTTATTGCGGTCCAGTAGCACCAGTTGTTTTTCCAGGGCGGCTATTTCCACCGCGCATGGTTTGGCCACAAAGATTCTTTCGTGCCTGGTGGAAGTGGTTCCTTCCTCGGCGGTGAGCAGTTCCTCAAAAAGTTTTTCCCCTGGTCTTATGCCGGTAAAGGTTATTTTTATATCTTTGTCCAGCTCTAAACCGGAAAGCTTAATCATATCCCGGGCCAGGTCCACTACTTTTACCGGTTCTCCCATGTCCAGGATGAATATTTCGCCACCTTGGGCCATGGCCCCGGTCTGGATCACCAGTTGCACGGCCTCGGGTATGGTCATAAAGTAGCGCATAATTTCCGGATGTGTGACGGTTACGGGACCGGCAGCTTCTATCTGTTTTTTGAATAAGGGAACTACACTGCCCCGGCTCCCTAGGACGTTGCCGAATCTGACAGCGGAATATATGGTGTTGCTATTTTTATTTTGCATTTGGATTATTATCTCGGCGATACGCTTGGTAGCTCCCATGATGCTAGTGGGGTTTACCGCCTTGTCCGTGGAAATCAGGATGAACTTTTCCACTTGGTATCTATCTGAAAGCTGTGCTGCGTTTAGGGTCCCGAATACATTGTTTTTTATGGCCTCCAAGGGGTTTTGTTCCATTAAGGGCACATGTTTATGGGCGGCGGCATGAAAGACTATGTCCGGCCTATACTCTTTAAAGACACTTTCAAGCCTTGCCGCATCTCTTACAGTTCCTATCAATGATTTATACTTTAGATTCGGATATGTTGTGTTTAAGTCGAACTCCAAATCGTATATGTTGTTTTCATTTATGTCAAATATTAAAAGTTGTTTTGGATTAAACCTTGCTATCTGGCGGCAAAGCTCAGAACCTATGGACCCGCCGCCGCCGGTTACCAGTATCTTCTTGTGTCTTATGTAATTGGATATCTCCTCAATATCCACCTTTACCGGATCTCTACCGAGGAGATCTTCTATTTTAACATCCCTGAGCCGTTTTACCGTTACTCGGCCATCGATGAGCTCATATATACCGGGAAGTATTTTAAGATTGCATTTGGTCTTGTTGCAAATTTGCACTATCTCCCTTATATCTCTCCTGTCGGCCGATGGCATGGCAATGATTATCTCTTGGATGCTTTTTTCGAAAACAATTTGGGGAATGGCTTCTCTCCCACCTTCTACCGGCACTCCCCGGATTTTCATTCCATGTTTGTTCTTGTTATCATCGATCAATACTATAGGGCGTCGTTTTAGCCCGGGGTGTCTTAAGAATTCTTCAACTACTACGGATGCTGCATCCCCGGCCCCTATTATCATCACATTTATTGCATCACTTTTTCCCTTTTGCGCTGAATTCATTGAGTGGCTGAAAAACACTCTCAGCATGAACCTATAGCCACTTATGAGGGCTGTCAAGAGCAGCCAAAATAAGAGGTATATGCTCCTGGGGTATAAAAACCGTAACATATATGTAAACCCTAACATCAAAAGGGAAGCTATCGTTGTAGCTGAAAGGATGGAGAACATCTCATTTGTGCTGGCAAATCTCCATAATCTATCATATATATCAAATTTATAAAAACAAAGTAAGACAATGATTGTTACAAGGAAAAAGCTTTTTACATAATAGTCTAGATATAACTGGGGGATGTTCCCATCAAACCGAAGCATTAGCGAACCG
>DUNY01000278.1 GCA_012839145.1 Thermoanaerobacterales bacterium | reverse complement strand
CATTCTAGATAGGCGCCTCCGCCATATGTTTTATATGTCTTTTTCCAGGGATCTTTGTGCTGCTCCATCTCTTTTTTGCTTTTTTGAATATAATCGCCTTTTTTTATAGCTTTCACGTTACTAAGCCCCGGCATGAAATTAAAGCTCTCCGATGAACTCTCATCGGCCATATAGACACCCGATGGGTTTTCACGGGTCAGATCCCCTGCGGCAAATTTTATGACGCCCTTGTATACAAGCGGATCGTCGGTGGGCGTAATCTCTAGTCGCATGGAATCTGTGCTGATGGAGTAGCTCTTTAAAAAGTCAAGAGCCTTTTTTACTTGGGCATTGTCTCCGTCGAAATTTAAAGAACTGGGGCCGCCAACTGTAGCCTTAATGTCATTTAAGATATCCTTAAGAGCTCTTTTCGACAAAGATTCATCCATCTTGGGAATACCAATAAGGCTTTGCAGCTTAATAGGCTTGGAAAGCTTTATTTCCCTTGAACTGCCGCTGCCCCTTGTTCTTATATTCATATATAAGCCGATTATCTCACCCGGGTTCAGATAGAATAGGCGTTTGTGAAGATCAAAGGTGTTTCGCAATATGACGGTATCTGAAAACTCATATGTTGTCTCTGTACTTGTATGTGAAAACAAAATCCAAGTCCAGTAGTCATCAACAAATTCCACATCGTGATCTTTAGTCCTATCGCTCAGAACAAGCATTTCTGTATATAAGACTGCGCTTTCCGGCATCTCATCAAATACTATCAGCTCGGGCACTTGCTGTTCCTTGCCGTCTATTATTAACGTCTGCGAAACAATGTTTACGATATTTGCGGGATCTTTTCTTTGAATGAGTTCTTCCCGGTAAACAGCACATGAGTAGTACTTATACATCTTTATTGTTGTGTTGTCTATTTTGATTATTTTTCTACTATAAGACTCATCGGGGAAACTGACTTCAAAAATGTATTCAAGAGTATCATCGTAGGTCAGTGGATTCAGATTGTTTTTTGTAGTAAATTCCGACGCATCGAAACTCAACACATATCTTCCCAAGTCATCAACACTGACAACCTGGTCTTTGCTGCCGATTTTCCCATTTATTTTTGCATTGGGACAATAAATGCCGTTCCGATATACCCCTCCCCTGATAATCACATCGCCTTCATAATACCGCTTATGCCGGTCAATGCCTTTAGGATTATGAAAGAGGCGAAGTTCCACTTTATAGCAAGCACGCGCTAAAACTATATTATTCTGGGGATACAGTCCAAAATGGTTTAGACTCTTTTGATTGGCAACAAGCTCGTTATTTCGTATAGAGCCACACTCATATACACATGAAGCTTCTGGCTCGAACACTACATCGCTTACGATGCCGCTCTCTTCATAAACGGCAAGCCGTCCATTATCATCCGTTTCGACATTTTTATGCCTGCCTAGCCCATTGCTATAAATTACATTGCATTTCTGTGACGGGTAGACCTGGAATATGTACAGCTTGTCCTCAACTTTGTCTACCGTTACATCCAGCTTGGCCTCCATGCCGGTGAAATCATGGGTGGCTGTTACAAAGGAATCACCGCTTGAGTCCCCCTGTAATAGGAAATCGATGCAGGGCAGAAACGAATTGGAAGGAAGGTCCCCGATATCCCGGTAGACACCACCGTCGTTGTATTTAAGAGATACTCTGCCGTCATCGCTCACCTTCCACGTTATCTTATCGGCAATACTGCTCCACTTGTATTGCTTCTTATTAATGCTAACCTCATCGGTTAAGTTTATTTGTCTGTTGAGCGCCAAAATCTCTTCGCTTGTCATAGTGGAAAGATTTTCATTAGGGCTCATTGTTAGATGATCGGCGGCAACACCGTTAACCATTATACTAAGTGTATCTGAATTGTAGACATAAACCGCATAAGAGTCATAGGAAAACGCTTCGTCGAACTCGTTTTTCGCTTTTAACGAAACTGTATATATGTCCAATAATCTATTGTCGTCAACCGGGCTTATTGTTACCGTATGCGCCCTGTCCATATCTATGGGACTGCCGGTTGAAAAAACGGGCTCAGTTTCTTCATTCTTTATGACAGAAAGGAAGTACTCCGTATTGGCGCTTCTATTCTCTATGTGAAAGCTCACATTGATACTCGAGACCTCATCCGTTGTGTAATACTTCTGTGGCCTATTTAGAACGGCTCTTGCCGGCAGCTCCTTAACGCAAATATTGGCGGATGCAGACAATACTTCATCCGACTCCAGATCCTTAGCCGATACTTCCAGTATGTAGCTGTATTTCCCTCTCGCCGAAGTATTAACAAGATAGCGGCTGTCAACGGTATGGGAAAACACGCCGGTTTCCACATTGTCGTCAAATGTCAATCGGTACACCAGGCTTCCCTTTTGAAGCTCCGATTCCACATATATTGCTTCATACAAGTCATAGGAATATGTAGTAACGGTTCCGCTGCCTATATATAGGTCATTCTTTGCAGTTATGTTGGTGGAATAGTAAATCTTAGCGTTATTACCCTTTGTTATTTGCACGTCTTTTACGCTGTCAGGAATATTCAAGAAGACTGACTCAGTTTCCAATACCTCAAGGGTTTTGCTGACTACACTGACCCTGTCGGATAAACCGGCATTGAGCGCCGTCAATGTAAATGCAACCTTTCCAGGCTGTCCTGTCAAGGCAATAGAACCGTCTGAATCTATGGTCGCCACATTTTCATCGCTGCTGGACCACGTAAAATCCTTAGGCCTTTGCCATGTAGCGTTGTTATTTACCTTATAACCCAGTGAAAGAGCAGCCTTATTGTCAGCGGAAACCTTGTCCGCAGGCGGCCAGTTTGTATATACAATCTCCAGGTCGGTGTCATCGTCAATAAAGACTATAGGGAGAATGGCATATTCTTTTGACAGACCATACACAAGCTCAAATTCACCGGGAGTATCATTACTAAGGTATATTTCAGCCACGTAGTAGTTGCTCTGATCCGTTACATTAGCAGGCGCGTCAAACTCGCCCCTTAGCTCCGTGATAACAGGCCCATCATTGGCATAAAGGGGAACATCAACAGAAACTCCTTCTTTCCCTATAACTTTCGCCTTAACAACAGGCAATAATTTATCCGGTTGGACTTTATCCGCAAACCAATTGCTAAGCTCTACATTCTCCCTAATGGATACGACTATCTCGCCCTTGGCATTAATGCTCTCACCCTGGTCAATGTTAACGGCGGTTTCTGCGCAATAAGAAAATGACTTTTCAGGATCAAAGAGAGCCAATGCGGCAGTAATATTGTATTCCCCTGATTTCTCTTGTGTTTTTCCCGACAGGTCTGTTGCGCCGGTTACGTTCGTGACTGTTATGGAGCCCTCGTAGTTCTCATCGACCTCATACAGAAAGCTGACGGCTTCAGAAATAGTGTCCTTTCTTTCCATTGGATACAGTACGGTGCCGTTTGCTGTAATGCTGATGCCGTCAGCTTTAACAGGTTCACTGTACTGCACTGTTATAGGAATACTCTCGCCGAAATGGAAAGTGCCCGTCGGAACTTTAACAGAATCAACATAAGGCTTGATTTTATCTGTCAAGTTTATCTGTTCCTGTAAATATTTGCCACCACGATCCATGAAACATGTGTATACGGCATCCGTTACCGTCGAATAATCAAAGACAGTATTAAGGGACAAAACCATAGCATTGCCTTCCATGGAAGGGTCTAACCCGACTTGTTCTATTGGTAGCTCTCCCAGATTGAAGTCACTTTCGCTATTGCCGTCAACAGATATAGATTTCTCATTTGAAGGAGGAACAGGGCCCCATTTATTTTCGCCATATATTCGAAACCAAATATCACTTGTTGCTGAGCTTTCGTTCATAAAATACCCGACAGGCATGTTAATATGGGAAAACACACCTGTATCTATCATTTTCCTAACATCGCCGTCAACAGGTATAGGTGCTGCAATCTTGAGCTCGTCTTCGATATTAATGTACTTACCGGGAGTATCTGGAACGCTTGTTGCATCGCTTAGATTGGACAGATCGACCAAATATGTGTTTAAGGCGTTCTGATAGGCTTGCCGAAAGTCAAATTGATTTCCAATCGGAACAAGTACGGTCATGCTTTCCTTTTCATTATCAAACAGCGCATTCTTAATATTGCTGCAGTTTATATACAGGACTCTGTCCTTCGTCCAAAACTCATCGCGGTCTGATGGAAGTCCGTATTCAGTAGGGTTGTTCACGAGTTTTGATATGGTTATCTCCAGCTCTTTTTCGGTTTCGCCCGCTTCAAGACATATCTCCCCCGAGGGCATACAGTTATAATGCTTACCTTCAATTGCAATTGCACTGCCAGGATATACGGTGTAGTCGAAAGTGACCTTATGTAAACTTGGCTTGCTCAGCTTGAACTTCACCGAGACAACATGCTCACTTACATAGTCGGCGCATATATATTCGCTTATCTCATAAGACACACGGGTACTATGGTCTATCCCGGATGGGGAGACAGCGCCTTCATCACCCCTGACTGCCCACAGGCTTATCCCTTTTGTACCAAGCTGACTTAGCAGGGAATTAAGCGATTCCTCATGCTCTTTTGTGAACACAAAAGCATCGCCGGAATATGCGTTTTCAGTTTCCATAGAGGTAGCATCATGTACCACTATGCTTTCCTCATACTGTGATTTCACCGGTGCTTTTGCTGGATTTAGGGCACCACTACCTCTCTCCGCCAATAATGCCTTATCAAAACCGGTATTATCTAATACCAGTCCATGCACTGCTTCTCTCAAAGCGGGGTATTTACCGGCTTCATAGATTACTGACGCTTCAGCCGTTCTTGAATCAGTATTTATACTTGCCTCTATCGGGATCGAAATTGTTAAAATACATAAAATCAATAGTAGGCCAATAACTTTTCTAAACGAATATGCCGCTGACATATTAAATATTACCCCCTTTCTTATTTATTCATAATATTCGATAACTTAACAATAAAATGTCCTAATCTTCCTATTCTTACCGTATTTTGTAAATTTTAACCTCTTTCTCCATTATAAGCGGAACTTTGTTTAATATCAATATACTAACGGTAAAAACACAACTAATCGTTAAATTTTTTTTATAGTAGTCCTCTGTTATTTTGTTTGCTATGTACTATAATCCGCATTTGTCCTACTGTTTTTTCTCTGCTGTCAAACTTTACATAATACAGATACGACAATACGCTTTTCAGGATTTCAACTTCGCCGTTTTTTACAAGGTAAACAATCAGTTCCTTTGGAGCAGTTGTGTGTGGATATAAAGTACCGAAAAGCCCTATTTCATTCCTGGTTTTGGAGTAAAAAAAAGCAGGGTAGTTAGCCCTGTTCCTGTGGTCAAAATGGTGGTCAAACTAAAAAAACAGAGCTTTGGTTTTTTATTCCAAGCTCTGTAACCATTATCATAGTTTGGTGCCGAAGGCGGGAATCGAACCCGCATGGTATTGCTACCACTGGATTTTGAGTCCAGCGCGTCTGCCAGTTCCACCACTTCGGCACAAGTGCATTATTATATTAGCATATCTGCTT
>DUNY01000228.1 GCA_012839145.1 Thermoanaerobacterales bacterium | reverse complement strand
TTTCCTGGCTCTCGGATCATATTCCCTGCACCTTCCCGGTTTCCCAGTGGTATAGCAGTTTATCCCCGATTACAGTGGCGGGACCGCCCAGGACTTTCACCTGATTCCCTTTTAACCTCGCGGCACCTGATTGAAAAATACATATTCATTTCTTGATTTTTATTATATACTTATCTCTTCAATTTCACAAGGTTTAAGATGATGAGTAGATATAAATTTCTAATAATGCTCAAATACCCTTATTCCTGAATACCTTAAAAAAACACCGCCATGAAATATAGACAAGGAAAAATATAAATATTAGACCAAATACTTTATATTCAAAGGGCAAATATAAAAACGAATTTACATAGGAATGCGCTCTAGTGAACAACTCCACCCAAAAAACAGTCCACAATAAGTCTCCGATAAAAGAAAATAAAGCATATGAAAAAAAGTCTATCTTAAAAAGACCTGCTGCCCATATTGCAGGTGTTCTGGTGATCCCAATCCAACGACTGATCATGTTGGTAATGCTCCCATATTTGTCAAACCAACCTTTAATTCTGTTTATATCTTCATTCTTTATCCCAAGAAACCGGTTTATCTTCTGAAAAACGGGTTTTCCTCCATAATGTCCTAGGTAATATGCTATGACATTACCCGATAAATTTCCCGCAGTTGCAGCGACTATTACAGTTAGTACATCCATGGTGTTTATATGTATAAAATATGCAGTTGCCATAAATGCCAGTTGGATAGGTAGAGGAAGGCCTAAGCCTTCAAGTAACAAAATAATAAAAAGCCCATAATATCCGTAAGAGTATAGCATTTGATACGCATATTGTGAAATTGACAATTCCATCACCTATACTAAATTATACTTCATTTAATTCGCCAAAACAAATATCAGCCGACGTTACTTTTCGCTCTTATCGATTGGTATTTGACTTTAGAGTCCTGAAAACAACCTGTCTTTATGCATACCTCCAATACTTTCCCCACAAGCACACCTCAAGATTATGTTGTCCTTAAAAAGTAATGTTATTCCACAGGTGCTTTCTGTTTCATGCTGTTGTTACAGGTAAAAAAACAAGCCAATAACGGCTTGTCCTTTCCCTATTCATCTTCGTTTAATCTCTCTATAGTAAATCCGGTAAACCCGTAAATAATTGAAACTATGGGATTAATATAGTTTAAAAATGCCCATGGTCCGTATGCAGCTGCAGATATACCTAAGATATCCTTCATAAAAGCTCCACAAGTATTCCAAGGCACTAAGACCGAAGTTATGGTCCCTCCATCTTCCAAGGCCCTAGATAGGTTCTTAGGATGCAGTCCCCGCTCCTTGTAAACATCGGCATACATCCTTCCCGGTACAACTATGGAAATATACTGTTCCGGAAGCAGCATGTTTGTAGCAACACAAGACGCTATTGTTGCAAATATCAAACTGCCATCGCTTTTCAGCCGCTTTAGTATAGGTTTCATCAAAGCTTCCATTTGTCCTGTTTTTTCTAGGATTCCTCCAAACATCATAGCGGCTATAGTCAGTGAAATGGAGTAAGACATAGCAGTCATACCTCCTGCTGTGAGCAGTTCATCTATTAATTGACCGCCGGTTTCACTAACATAGCCGGAATAACCTGCCGTTATTATTGTTCCCAAATCAGCTTTCTGAAATATGGCTGCTTCCAGTGCCCCTAAGATTACACCTAATGTTATGCTGGGAATTGCCGGGGCTTTTAAAGCTACACAGGTTATAACAACCAATGGGGGAATTAGCAACAATGGACTAATAAAAAACTGCGCTTCTAAGCCTTCTTTGATTTCATTTATAGTGGAGATGGTCATTTCACCACTGCCGAATTTCATGCCCAATACCAAATATAAAATGGCAACAATAATATACGTTACACCTGTAGTATAAATCATATGTCTTACATGGGTGAAGACATCAGTGCCTGCCACTGCCGGTGCCAAGTTTGTTGTATCGGAAAGAGGTGACATCTTATCACCGAAATAAGCCCCAGAAATGATGGCCCCAGCTGCTATGGGAGCCGGGACACCAAGCCCCTGAGCTATTCCCATCAAAGCTATCCCGACAGTACCTACCGTCCCCCAAGAAGTGCCGGTTGCCAATGATGTAACAGAGCATATCAATAGTGAAGCTAGTAAGAATATTCTTGGTGACAAAATATTAAATCCGTAGTATATCATGGAAGGTACTACACCTGCCTGAATCCACACGCCGATTAAGACACCTATAATGGTTAAAATAATCACGGATTGCAGTGCCTGTGTTATACCTTCAATCATTCCTCGTTCGATGTACTTCCAATCATATCCTGCCTTATAAGCTACAAGACCTGCTATAACTGATCCCAATAACATGGGAATATGGGGATCAGTCTCATATTTCACTAAAGATATTCCCATTATAAGAATTAATCCTAAGATTGAAATTAAAGCTTCGTAAAAATATGGTTTTCGTTTGGCCAAATTTATCACTCCTTTTATGATTATACCATAATGATGCATTTTTATGTAGTGTATATAGTATTGAAATACATGATATCGAAGGGTTACATGTGTTTGATTATGTATATTTATGCATTTTATATTATATTTATGTATTATATCATGGGGTTCTCATTTATCATAACTCTATTAAACTTGTATTTTGTATAAAAAAACTAATAAAACGCTTTTTTCGGATTATTACTTTTAATTATTCGTTTTTTAACATCTTAACAAAATGGACTCAAACTGAAATAAAAAACCACGAGTTTATACTTAAAAGTTTTAAACTCGTGGTTAAAATATTGGCCTTATAATTGTTTCCTCTTGTTTTGGCGAAGTTTTAAATCAAATCATTCTGTGGTATAATTTATATTGTGTTTTAGCATTTTTTTAACTAATGCTCCGATTTTTCCGGTCTCTTGGGCCGTTAGTCTATCCCAACCCAAAAGTTGTGCTTTTTCTAAGAGGCCAAGCTCCAAAGCGGCTTCTATTTTAAGTCTCTCATTAGGGTTGGCTGTTTCGTTTTTTTTCCCCATAAACTCACCTCGATTTTATATTGTCCCTGGGGGATAAAATTATTCTAATACGGTGAGGTGTTATAGGTTTGATCGAACTTTCAAATGTAATAAAAAAATACGGGAACAAAATTGCGGTGAACCGTATAACTCTGTTTGTCAGAAATGGAGAGATTCTTGGCCTATTGGGGCCAAACGGTGCCGGCAAATCCACTACAATGAGAATAATTGCCGGGTATTTGCCCCCAACATCGGGGCTTGTAAAAGTAGCAGGGTATGATGTGGTAAAACAGCCTGTCACTGCTAAAAAGTATATAGGGTATTTACCTGAAAATCCACCACTTTATAAAGATATGACAGTAAATGACTATATAACTTTTGCCGCCGAGCTAAAAGGCTTAAAGGGTAAAGACAAAGTTAACCGGGTAAATAAAGTTATGGATGAAGTTGGGGTGACCCATGTTAAAAACCGCCTTATCGGTCATATATCCCGAGGATTCCGCCAGCGAGTGGGTTTAGCTCAAGCTTTAGTGGGAGACCCTCAAGTCTTAATACTGGATGAACCTACAGTAGGTCTGGACCCACAGCAAATTATAGAAATACGGCAACTAATAAAGAATCTTGCCGGAAAACGTACAGTGATCCTGAGTTCCCACATTTTGCCGGAAGTCAGTAGTTTATGCCATAGAGTAGCAATAATAAATAAGGGAAATTTAATAGCTGAAAACACACCCCATCGTTTAGCTGAGTCCCTCATGGGGCATCAGGAAATTGTTTTACAAGTAAAAGGGCCTAAGGACAAGGTTTATTCCGTCATTGAAGGCCTTTCAGGGATTAAAAACATTACGGTAAACGGTATCCTAGAGGAGGACTTATGTGAATATACCGTTCAATCGGAAATAGAAAAAGATATACGAGAAAGCCTTTTTTACGCCATGGCTGAAAACGGTTTTCCTATACTGGAGATGAAATCATCCTTTATGTCCCTTGAGGATATTTTTTTAGAACTGGTAACGGAAGAACCGGCCATAGCATCACAGAAGGGAGAAAAGCAGCTGTGAGGAAAATTATTTCTGTTTCTAAAAAAGAAATAAAGGGATTTTTCACTTCTCCCTTGGCATATGTTGTAGGTGCAGTTATTCTTGGATTGGGCGGTTATTTCTTTTCAGTTACACTCTTTACAACCAGAATAGCCGACCTAACCGGTGTATTCATGAATCTGGCGGTAATTTTGATATTCGCTGCCCCAGCACTTACAATGAGACTTTTAGCGGGAGAAGAACAAGAAGGCACCATGGAGTTTTTACTGACATCACCTATTACCATACCCCAGTTGATTCTGGGTAAGTATTTGGCTGCACTGTTTTACTTTCTCGTCATAACAGTGCTGACTTTTGTCTATCCCGGAATCTTACTGGCCCTTTCAACCCCGGATAAAGGTGTGATTTTTACTACTTATCTTGGGTTCTTTTTACTGGTTGCAGCATATCTGGCTATCGGCATCCTTTGTTCGTCTTTGACCGGAAATCAAGTAATCGCCAGTATATCAAGTTTTGGTGTTTTATTGCTTTTGTGGGTATTCAGCTGGCTGTCCGGCAATATCTCCGGACCCCTTGGCTCCTTCGCCAAAACACTTGCAATCTCCGAACACTATGGGGATTTTTTACGCGGCATTATCGATACTACACATATTGTTTATTTTATTAGTATCATTATAGTTTCGCTGATTCTTTCCATGCTCGGCGTATCTAAACGAGCCTGGTCTTAGGAGGAGAAATGAGATGAAATATACAAAACTCTCATATACTCTCATTATAGCTGTTTTGCTTGTAGCTTTCATAAGTATAAATCTGGCGGCTGCTCGGTACCATTACCGCTTTGATCTTACAAAAGCCCGTCGATTTACCCTTTCTGAGAAAACCAAGGAAGTCATCGGGCAGCTGGAAGAAACCATAAAAATAACCGCCTTTATTGCCGAGGGGAGCAGCACAGGCAGTGAAATAAAAAATCTTTTAAAAGAGTATGGTTTTGCCTCATCGAAAATAATAGTGAGTTTCTCTGATCCACAAAAAGATCCGGCACTGGCAAATAAATACAATGTCAAAGAGTACAACACCATTATAGTTGAGGATTCAAAACATTCCCGGACCATAAGCCAATACAACCTTTATTCACCGGGTGCCAATCAGTATTCCATGAATTTTAACGGTGAACAAGCCGTCACCGGAGCTATACTCAATCTGGGAGAGCAAACTCAAGCCATGATTTACTTCTTGGCAGGTCATGGAGAAGCAAGCCTCATGTCAGATTTGGACAGATTTAACCTATTTTTAATGGGTGAGGGATATACCACCGGGCAGCTTGACTTGCCCGTAGAAGGTAAGATTCCGGAAGATGCCAGGCTCATCGTAGCGGTTGGTCCCCAAAGGGACCTGATAACAAAAGAAAGGGATATGCTTGAAAATTTCATAAAATCCGGTGGCAAGATGTTTCTTCTTTTTGGCCCCACCGACCCTAAAATTTCGCTGGACGGTTGGAAAGGTCTACTGGCAGCTATGGGATTGAAAATGCATGATGATATTGTTACTGACTCAGAAAGGTCTTTTTATTCGGACCCTCTGACCCCTGTGCCAATGGTGGAAAAACACCATGTAACGGATATACTTCTGGAAAAGAAGCTTTCGGTTATATTACCCTATACCCGAAGTCTTGAAGCATTGAAGCAAATTCCTGAAGGCCTGCAAGTCAGTTCACTTTTGGTTACAAGTCCAAAAGCTTTTGGAGAAACGAATCTCGAAGAAAGTGAAGTATCATTGGATGAAAATGATATTCCCGGACCTTTACACTTGGCTTATGCCATATCTAAAGCAACGGAGGAAGCGGAAGAAACACCTTTGACACCAAATACCATAACGGCTCCCGATTTGGAAATAGGTGAACCTATAGCCGTAGTAGTGGGGAATATGGCTTTTCTGGGTGGCCAGTCAATAGGTCTTGCGGGAAATCTGGATTTTGCCGCAAACAGCATAAGTTGGTTGCTTCAAACCTCTAATTTGCTTAACATTCCGGCTAAAACACAAGAACCGCCCTTTGTAAATTTGACCGGAAATATGGCAAATAATATCTTTTATGCCACCGTAGTGATCTTACCATTAGCTGTAATTATCGTTGGGTTTGCCCTCTGGTGGAGAAGGAGAAATCTATAAGCTTTTTGTGATTTTATGTAATAAATTGCTCCGGTGTAGATGACGGCATCTCAGAAAGCTTCTACATTACTATTAATAAAGAATGACCCCGCAACATATGTACGGGCTCATTCTTTATTAATTTTTCATTTGTTTTCTTGATTCACTATGCATCCTTTATTTTACCTGATCCTTTCCATTTCCTGCTCCACCATGTTTCTTATATCTTCCGGTTTATCCATGGAAAGGGCCTTTTGGGCAATATGTTGTGCTTCTTCATAGGTAAGAGAACGGATTATCTTTTTCACTTGAGGTATAGAAGGTGCACTCATTGAGAATTCGTCCAGACCCATGCCTAAGAGGATGGCGGTTGCCGATGTGTCTCCTGCCATTTCACCGCACATGCCTGTCCACTTACCAGCCTTGTGAGAAGCGTCTATCACGTTTTTGATGAGTCTTAGAACTGCCGGGTGAAGGGGTTCATACAAATGAGATATATGTTCGTTCATGCGGTCCACAGCCAGGGTATACTGTATAAGGTCGTTAGTTCCGATACTGAAAAAATCCACTTCTTTGACCAGAATATCTGCTGTTACTGCCGCTGACGGTATTTCGACCATTATACCAACCTCAAGGTTTTCGTCAAAGGAAATGCCCTCAGCCTTTAGTTCCTGTTTTGCTTCATTCAATATAGCGTTAGCCCTGCAAACTTCTTCAGAACCTGATACCATGGGATACATAATTTTTGCATTCCCATAAATACTAGCCCTTAATATTGCTCTGAGCTGGGTCTTTAGTATATCAGGTCTATCTAGGCACATGCGAATAGCACGCCACCCCATAAATGGGTTGAGCTCTTCGGGCATGTCAAGATAGGAGAGTTTTTTGTCTCCGCCGATATCGAGGGTTCTTATGATAATAGGTCTTGGCGCCATTTTTTCAATTACTTCTCTGTAGGCTTCAAATTGTTCTTCCTCCGTGGGAAGTGCATCTCGGTCCATGTATAAAAACTCTGTGCGATAAAGGCCCACACCTTCCGCTCCATTTTCTATGGCACCTTTTACATCCCGGGGTGTTCCGATGTTGGCGGAAAGCTCCACCCGCCGCAATTTATCACCGGTCTCGGCAGGCAAGTCTTTTAATTCCTTCAATTGTCTGCGATATTCCATGTAATCCCGTTTTAATGTTTCATATTCCTTCAAAGTGGTTTCATCGGGATTTATACTTACTATTCCTTTGTTGCCATCTATAACAATAAGATCGCCATCTTGAACCTTCTCTGTTATATCTACCAGTCCTACCACTGCCGGTATTTCCAAAGACCTGGCCATTATGGCCGTGTGAGAAGTGCGACCTCCCATGTCCGTGGCAAAGGCAAGGACTTTATCTTTGTCCATCTGAGCTGTATCTGAAGGTGTCAAATCTTTAGCTATGATAATAACTTTTTCGGAGAAAATAAAGCTGTCCGTAGAAACACCCAAAATATTTTTTACTATTCTTTCCCCTACATCTTTTATGTCGGCAGCTCTTTCCTTCATGTACTCATCTTCCAAGTTGTTAAAAATCTCAACATAATTTTTTACAACTTGGGATGTTGCATTGTCTGCCGTGATTGATTCTGTCTTGATTTTGGATACTATCTCATCCAGAAAAACCGGATCTTCAAGTATCATTAGATGTGCACCGAAGATTTCGGCCTTATCGGCACCCAATTCCTTTTCAGCTTTTTCTTTGATTTGTTTAAGCTGCAACTTAGATAAACCAACTGCCTCATCAAATCTCTTTATTTCTCCGTCTATGTTTTCTTCGATAACGGCCTCGGTATTTATGTCAACCTGCTGAGGCTTAATTAGGTGTGCTTTCCCGATTTCTATCCCGGGTGATGCTGCAATTCCTTTTATCATGTTAACCCCCTCAATCAATCCTGTTCTTTTTTAATCATTTCACCAACTTCTTTTACAATCCGATAAGGTTTTGTTATGATCCTTATTGGTAATGACAGTATAAACTTGGTTAAATCTTTCTCCAGTTCCCGAGTCATTCTATATGGTTTTGTGAGAATGCGCTCGATAAAATCCACTGCATAGTTTCCGATAAGTTTTTCACGCCTTATTTCAATTTCACTCCCACATTCGGCACATTTTATGCTTTTGAGGGTTTTACCGGCATAGGTTACCGTATGGGGAGTATCCTTGTTACAATGTAGGCAAAAAAGTTCGGCTTTCATTCTGGAGGTCATTTTTATACACCTCGCTTCACCACTTTTTAGACCTTTCCTATACTGTCTTCACTTTAGAAAAATTTATCCTGCATCCGCCTAAGCTGTAGGACGATAGAGTCATTATTTAACTTTACCATATCATAGTTTATGGTGTCACCTTTTTTTACATCAGTCTTAAGGATTGTCTTATCATTGACTAAACCAATGGGGAGGGCTCTTTCTTTACGAGCGTTCATTGCCGTATCAATAACGCCATAGACTGTATATCCCCCAATACCGTCTAAATGCTCCCCGGCTTTTAGATCCCTTTTGGCAACGGCCACCGTTTCTGAAACCGGTGCTCCCGCCGGAGCGATGGTGGACTCACCGTACAAAACTGCCCTAGCTGCCGAAAGGGGCGTTTCAATACACACCAAATGATATGGCCTGAATAAAACGTAATTGGGACCTTCTCCCATTGATACATAAGCCATTGTTTCCTTTATTATAGGATGGTCGGAATTGACAATGGCAAACACTCCCGGTGCTATCCCGAGGACATAATCCACTACCTCATACTTGTCCAGTATCCCACCCTGTTCCTTTAAGCTAAAGAGTTTGGGAAGATCTTTCAATGTAGCCTGAGGCCCAATCAGTCCCCTTTTAGACGGAAGAAAACCCAGAGCATTTGATACTGCCGTCAATTCGATCATTGTATTGGTAGCATCTACAAAAGATGTGAGCATACGTGGATTAATCCTTTTCTCTTGGGCTTTTTGCCTCATTGTATCAGGAGTTGCATCTCGATTTAACGGATTGTTCTTACCCTTTCCTACGGCAACAACTTTAAAACCCACAGCATCGGCAAAATCATATAGCTCTTTTATTGCACCTGGTTCATCACCGGCAGAGACGGTATATACAACACCGGCACTGTCAGCCATACGTTTAAGAATTGGGCCGACAGTCACATCGGTTTCCACATTTAACATTACTATGTGTTTTCCGTTGTATATGGATTTTAATGCTGTATGAGCCCCTATCTCCGGTATGCCTGTTGCTTCAATTACTACATCCACCGGCAATACCTTTGTTACAACTTCAAAATCTTCAGTCACCACATATTTGCCTTTTTGTATTGCGTTTTCAGCTTCCGATACAATATTGGTTACATATATATCTTCGCAATTGACACCAGCCAATTGAAAGGCTTCTTTTGCCCTGTCTACGGTCCTGTTGGCTATAATAGGTATATTCATACCTTTCATTTTAGACACCTGAGTTACAATTCCCCTGCCCATTTGCCCTACACCCACAAGGCCCACATTTATTTTTTTATCGCTTTCATCAAGCTTCCTAAGTCCGGTATTCATATTCAGCATGGTAATGCTCCTTATATTATCTAATGTTTTGGGTTACTATGCACTTTCAATAGTGATTTTTTCACCCAGTTCTACAGTCAATGGTTCGGTACCTTTCAAGTGTATATCACCAGGCATTTCCGAAGTTGGTTTTTCGTCAAATTTAAGACATACATGACCCATTAGCCTTATATTATCATTAGCTTTTTCTCCCACAGCTGTAACAGTGTATCCTCTGTCTTCGATGTACAGTCTATCTCCTGGTTTTATGTCTTCAAGAAGCTCTCCACCGCTGTGCATAATTGATATATCTTTCATTTCCATAGGCATTTCTTTTTTTGTAAACAATACAATGATTTTTTGACTAAAAAACTTTTGTGCCATCTCTCCAATGGCAGTTACAGTAACTTCGTATTTTTTCATAAATTGCCTCCTTACCTTTTTATTTTTAAGCTTATCATACCCATAATATATGATGATGTAAGAAAGATGTACAATTGTCATTAAAAAATATAAATTGTTTTTATGTTGTTATTATATCATATTAAAACCGTCTTAACATATAAAAAAGGCTTTAATCAACAAAAACAGCTTACCTGAAGTGTATAGCTGTTTTGGACATTTCCCTTAATTCGGTTTATAGGCCCACAGAAAAATATCATCCTTCTTTTAGTGCTTTTATTTGTCGTCGTATTCTTTTATGTCTAGTTTTCGAAGTTTTCTTACTATTGTGGATTGATTTACACCTAGAAGTTCTGCCATTTCATATGTAGTTTTACATTGATCTTGAGCCATTTGTAATAGCTGGAATTCTACCAGATTTATGGCTTTTTTCAGTGGCATGATTCCTTCCACTGTTATTTGTTGATCGAACTTATTGCCTACTATATTTTGAGGCAAATCTTTCATGGTAATACAATCTTTTTCTGATATGACTGTCAATCTTTCAACAAGATTCTCCAATTCACGCACATTACCCGTCCAAGCATACTTTTTTAGAATGTTTCTGGTTCCCTCATCAAATGATATGTTCTTATTATGTTTTTGATTATAATGTGTAAGGAAATAGTCCATTAACAATTCTATGTCCTCAACTCGTTCCCGCAATGAGGGAATAATCAACGGAACTACATTTAACCTATAATATAAATCCTCCCTGAACAGCCCTTCGTCAACCATTTTTTTAAGGTTTTTGTTAGTAGCTGCAATAATTCTTATATCAACTTTAACAGGTTTGGTTGCACCGATGCGAGTAAGCTCATGTTCCTGTAAAACTTGCAGTAGCTTTACTTGCAAATTCAGCGGTAAATCTCCTATCTCGTCCAGCAACAGTGTGCCCTTATCCGCCATCTCTATAAGACCGGGTTTACCTTCCCGTTTTGCCCCGGTAAAAGCACCGGTTTCATATCCAAAAAGTTCTGATTCAAGTAAGCTTTCCGGTATGGAACCACAGTTTATCTTTATATAAGGGCCATTGCGTCTTTGGCTGTTCTCATGAATGAATCTGGCAATTAAGCCTTTTCCTACACCGGATTCACCCAATATCAAAACTGTGGTGTTCACTGATGCCACCCGCAAAGACAATTTTATTATTTTTTCCATTGCCAAGCTTATGCTGACGATTTTTGGCAAAGGTCCGGTATCTTCTTTCTTTAAAGATTGTTCCATGTAACGTCTCATTTTCAGAGCCTCTTGTGATTCCCGACCTAGTCGATTCAGTTCTTCCATATCTCGAGAATTTATAACCACTCTTGATACTCGGCCTTTATCATCATATATGGGATTACCCGTAGATAGGATTTTTTTGCCGGAACTTGTTTCCTGTATAAGGGTTAGTCTCCTTTTTTCCTTTAGCACAAGATGTGTCAAGGACGGATATATGATTCTTTCCTCTTCCAACTTTTCAGCCTTCACACCTATCAAGCTTTCGAGGGGTTTATCTAAAAAACGGGCAAAAGCGCGATTTAACCTTAATGTCCTACCTTCACTGTCGGATACAAAGATACCGTCATAGGATGATTCGATTATCGCATTCATCTCCCGGTTGTATTCCATTGTAGTCGCTTTTTCATCCATTTCCTTTGTCAACAGAAACGGAAGGCACATGTCTTTTTCCGCAATATCATTATATACTGCCAGGGCTTTTTCCCTGCATGAGCTGTAACCGCAGGCTCCACAGTTAAGCTCGTCTTCTTTTGTAAACTTATTCGTATAGCTAAGGATCTTTTGAATCTCTTTTTCCGAGGGGTATTTAAGTGAAACCTGCATATTTGTGAAAGTCCTGTATAGGTTCACTTTAGAATAATTCTTGAAGTCTCTTATAAAATCACCCAAGGACTCTTGGCTTTTATTATATCCTTGATTTTCTTGGACAAAAGCCTCAACCTTCTCCCAATTGGTAAAATAATTGACATTTTTAAAAAAAGGCCCGTCAATACATCCATTGCACATTAAAATATCTACGAAAAAAGGCTTGAAATCACTTTTTTCTATATTTTCAATGCAAGATACCGCACCGTCTTTGCCTCCAACTACAATTATATTGCGAGAAAAGTCAAAGTTATCCTTTAAAGATAAATACAGACCACCGCTAACCGGAAAGCCTCTAAAGGCCTTTTCGGCAACAGGGCTGTCAAAGCACGTATCATAGTAACAATGATCTGTTGTTAGAAATTCCACGTCGATTTTTCTTGAGATCAGTATATCTTCGAGTTCTTGAAATGTCAGCACCACATCAACACCCTGTATTTTTTCCGCCTCATCTTTTTTTGCTATACAAGGCCCTATAAAAACCACTTGAACTCCAGGATATACCGTTTTAATCAATCTACCGGTAGCTATCATGGGAGAAACCACAGGTGCCAGATAAGATATGAGATTGGGATGATGTTTCTCGATAAAATTAACAACGGCAGGACATGTAGAACCTATAATAGGCGGAGTGGCATTTTTCAGCAACTTCTCATACTCCATCGCTATAAGTTGTGCACCCACTGCAACTTCCCACACTTCATCAAAGCCCAAGGTTTTTAATGCCACAATCATTTTTTTATAATCCCACGCCTTGAAGGCTGCGGGAAAACTAGGTGCTAAAGCGGCAACCTTGAACTGCTTTTCACTTAAAATGTCCAATGTTTCTTTAATACCGCTTCTTACCGTCTTGGCATTTTGTGAACATACTTTTACACAATTACCACAGGCAATACACCTTTCGGATAAAACTTCCGCTTGACCGTTTTTTACCCTTACAGCCTTTACCTCGCATTGACGCACACATGTGTAGCATTGTTTACATTTATTTTTTTCTGTCCATACAATCCCTGCCATGCCGATCCCTCATTTAATGAATATTATGTTTTTACTCCCCTTTTATAAATATTCTATCATTTTTAGACATTTAAATCCATTAACAATAATTAATATTTTAATTTTATGTAAGAACTCTTGTAAGTTAGATATAAACCGCTTGTGTCCTTTTCAAGTGAGAACGTTTTTATTCTGGTAACGGGAGATCAAAATCACCACTGCCTGAAACAAAAGTAAAATAGTAGCTTGCAAGACACAAGCTGACGACCATGACCGGACAGTTAATTGCTCCCGAACCCCTGCAAAAGCTGTGGCGTCGAGCTTTAATGCCCGACGCCACTTTTAATACTTATGTGTAAAGAGGTCGCTTTGTATAATGTGTATGCAAAAGTTGATGGGATTTTTGTCCTAAGGGCGTTCCCAGATACTCCTTGTATAAAGCTTGAACAGCAGGATTTTTATGGGATTTTCTAAGAGGCATACTTTGATCCACTCGGTATATGGCATTACCCCTTGTTTCCCTGTAATCAATCTCCCAACGCTCATCGGAACTCAATAAGGGCTGACCGCCACCTCCTACACAACCTCCGGGGCAACACATTATCTCAATGAAGTGATAATCGGCCTTCCCGTTTTTTACCCGATCCAAAACTTTCCGTGCATTGGACAAGCTATGAGCCACTGCCACGTTGACTTTAGTTCCTCCCACATCTATTGTAGCTTCTTTTACCCCTTCAACACCACGGACTTCGCTAAAATCAATATTCTCCAATTCTTTTCCGGTAACTATTTCATATATCGTCCGTAGTGCCGCTTCCATAACTCCGCCGGTTGCACCAAAGATAGCTGCTGCACCGGTGGATATCCCAAGAGGTTCGTCAAATTCTCCTTCAGGCAACTTATTCACATCAACACCTGCCTCTTTCAACATCCTGGAAAGTTCTCTTGTAGTCAAAACCACATCTACATCTTGGTATCCGCTGGAATTCATTTCAGGTCGTAAGCATTCATACTTCTTAGCTGTACAAGGCATAATAGAGACGGAAAATATCTTTGATGGATCAAGGCCCATTTTTTCCGCATAAAAGGTTTTAACTAAAGCCCCGAACATCTGCTGGGGAGATTTACAAGTGGAAAGATTTTCGAGAAATTCCGGATAATAGTGCTCACAAAACTTTATCCATCCAGGGCTACAGGATGTCATCAACGGAAGCTTACCACCATTTTGTAACCGATCCAGGAACTCCGATCCTTCTTCCAATATTGTTAGATCTGCCGTAAAATCTGTATCAAATACTTTGTCAAAACCAAGTTTTCTTAAGGCTGTAGGTAATTGCTTTGTAACAACGGCACCTGGTTTTTTGCCGAATTCCTCACCTAAGGACACCCTTAAGGCCGGCGCCGTCTGTACAACTACAAATTTATCAGGATCAGCCAAGGCTTGCCACACCTTATGTGTGTCATCCTTCTCTTTTAACGCACCCACCGGACATGATATGATGCATTGGCCGCAATTCACACAAGGTGTTTCAGCCAAACTCATATTGTATACGGGAGAAATCACTGTGTGAAAACCTCTAAAATTGGATGCAATTACACCGACCCCTTGTATGTCGTGGCATGTGCTTATGCATCTATGGCATAATATACACTTTGATGTGTCACGGACGATTGAAGGTGAAAAATCATCAAATATAGATCGGTGCTTTTCCCCGGGATATCTGATGGATTTGATACCCAATTCTTCAGACAGTTTTTGGAGCTCACAGTTTAGATTTCTTACACATGTAGGGCATTCTACGTTGTGATCTGAAAGCAATAATTCTAGTACAAATTTTCTTGATTCCCTTACTGCAGGAGAATTCGTGATAATCTCCATACCCTCGGAAACCGGTAAAACACAAGATGTTTGCAGTGTTTTGGCTCCTTTTACCTCCACTATACACATACGACAAGCTCCGATTTCATTTATGTCCTTCAGGTAACATAGTGTAGGTATGTGAATACCTATTTTTCTCGCCACTTCCAATACCGTCGAGCCCGGAGCAGCTTCAACTCTTTGGCCGTCAATGGTAAGTGTCACCTTATCCATGTTTTTTATCCCCCTTCATGGGTTGTTCCGTTTCTCCGGTATGTTTTACATCACATCTTAAGCAGCGATATGCCTCTTG
>DUNY01000450.1 GCA_012839145.1 Thermoanaerobacterales bacterium | reverse complement strand
CCAGCGAACACCTGCGTTTTCATTTCGACATTCAAAAACAAATAAGAGTTGAGACATAACCAAAGTAGCAAATGCTCCGGTTCTAGCCATCTCAAGATTACTTTGGCTATATAGATGGACAATAATAAACGCTGCTAAGGTAACAAGACTTATAATCACACCTCGAAATATTATCTTGCTGCCCAGGCCTTGGGAAAAAACATTCTCATTCTTTCCTCTAGGTCTACGGTTCATTACGTTTTTGTCAGGGGGGTCTATACCCAGAGCCATAGCAGGAAGACCGTCTGTCACTAGGTTTACCCATAGAATTTGTATGGGAAGCAGAGGTAATGGCAAACCTAGAACAGATGTCCATATCATTGTAAGTATCTCTCCAACATTGCAAGAAAGGAGGTACCTAATAAATTTTCGGATATTGTCATAGATTATTCTGCCTTCTTCTACTGCAGCCACAATACTTGCAAAATTATCATCCATAAGTATCATGGAAGAGGCTTCTTTAGTTACATCAGTGCCGTTTATCCCCATAGATACACCGATATCTGCCTCCTTCACAGCGGGAGCATCATTGACACCGTCTCCTGTCATGGCAACAATATGACCTTTCTTTTTCAAGGCTCTGACTATTTTCAGTTTATGACGTGGTGTCACTCGGGCGAAAACAGCTATATCATCAATTTGTTTGAATAATTCACTTTCACTCATATTGTCCATATCTTGTCCGGTTAAGATCTTACTGTCCCTTGTTAACATGCCCAGTTCTTGAGCTACAGCCCAAGCAGTAGATTTGTGGTCTCCTGTTATCATCACCGGCCTGATTCCGGACTTGAAACACTTTTGAATTGCTAAAACTGCCTCTGGCCTAGGTGGGTCAATAATACCCATCATGCCTAAAAAAATAAGGTTCCTTTCCGGATCTACATCTTGTAATTCGGTTATTGAAAGCTTTTTATAGGCAAAACCCAATACTCTTAAAGCTTCCCGACCCATATCCTCATTGACGATTAAAATATTTTTTTCATCCTTTTTAGTAATAGGACGTATCCCTCCACTGACCTCCAAATTTGTGCATAAGGATAATACTACATCCGGTGCACCTTTTGTAAAAAGATAGATTTCCCCTTTTCTAGATTTGACAACCACAGACATGCGCTTTCTATCCGAATCGAAGGGAATCTCTCTGATTCTTACATAGTTACCATCAACATCTTCCTTTTCCACTTTGGCTTTTAGCCCCGCAACCAGGATTGCTACTTCTGTTGGATCTCCGTAGGGTACAAGTTGTTTATTACTAAAAGTTCCAAATATATTGGCCCTCTTTTCTCTGTTGATTCTAGCATTGTTGCAGGATATACCTATCTCTAGAAGCTTTTTTACCTCTTTCGGCAAGCTCTTTAAAGGTTTACCTTCCTGGGTTAAATATTCTCCTTCATTTCTATATCCAGTGCCGGTAACCATTATTGTTTCTCCATCTATATATATCTTTCGTACACTCATTCGGTTTTCCGTCAACGTACCCGTCTTATCACTGCAAATAACCGTAGCACAGCCTAAGGTTTCTACTGCAGTAAGCCGTCGTATTATCGCCTTTTTTCGTATCATTCGCTGAACACCTAAAGTCAAAACTACAGTAACTATAGCCGGAAGCCCTTCGGGAATGGCTGCCACTGCCAGACTTACCCCAAAAAGAACCATATCATAAATTTTTTCGCCTCGAATAACTCCAAGCAATGCAACTGTAGCACAAATAACTAGGCAAAGGACAACTAGTTGCTTACCCAAAAGATTCAATCTTTTTTGAAGAGGTGTTTGTTCACTCTCTATATCCCCTATCATACCTGCAATTTTCCCCATCTCTGTATCCATACCTATTCTTTCCACAATCATTTTGCCTCTGCCTGTAACTACTAAAGTTCCCATAAAAGCATAATTTGGTCTATGAATTTTAATTTCAGATTCTTCTTCAATCTCTGTCTTTTTATCTACCGGTACAGATTCCCCGGTCAAAAGAGATTCGTCAATTTTCAAGTTCTCCGTTACTAATAAATTGCCATCTGCAGGTACTCTATCCCCGCTCTCTAGAAGGGTTATATCACCGGGCACGATATCTCGTGCAGGTATGGTCATGACGGTGCCGTTTCGCAATACTTTTGCAGTTGGTGCAGCCAGTTGGTGCAATGCCTGAATTGACTTTTCAGTTCTGAATTCTTGGATGAAACCGAGCATACCGTTTAATATTACAATTGCAGCAATAGCTATAGCATCGGCCACTTCTCCAAGATATGCTGAAATAAAAGAAGCTCCCAATAATACAAGGATCATAGAATCCTTAAACTGGCCTACAAAAATCTTTATTGCTGAAATACCACCGGATTGTTCTAACTGATTTTCCCCAAAAAGTTTCTTTTTCAGCGGTATTTCTCTATTTGATAGCCCCATATAGGGATCTGTTTGGTATATACTCATAAATATTCCCTCCACCTAGGTATTACATTTAAAAACATATGTTGTAGGAAAAGGGAATATGTCTACACAAAACAATAAAGCAGCTAAAGCTGCTTTATTCATATCTCAGTGCTTCTATAGGGTCCTGATATGCTGCTTTTCTTGCAGGATAGAGCCCGAAACATACTCCAACTCCGGCCGAAAAGGTAAAGGCAAGGGCAATCATCTGCCATGATACAACAGTGGGCATTTTTATCAGCCCGGCTATTATCTTGGATACACCAAAACCCAAAAACATCCCTATGGTACCTCCGAAAAATGAAAGAACTAAAGACTCTATTAAAAACTGCATCATTATATCACTTTCTCGGGCACCTAGCGCCTTCCTGATACCGATTTCCCGGGTCCGCTCGGTAACCGATACCAACATGATGTTCATAATACCTATTCCACCGACCAATAAGGATATACCAGCAATGGCACTGATTACCAAAGCTACAATTCCGGTAACCCTATTTACGCTGTCCATCTCTTTTTGAGAATTCCATGCCTGATACTTATCCTTATTTCGATGGCGCCTATGCAAAATACTTAGAGAATGATCAATGGCTTTATCCACTTCAGTTTGGGATACCGCTTTACCTTCAATATTGTTTATCCAATTTGATCCGCTGAAAGAAAAATATGTTGAAATAGGTATGTACATCAACTTACTATCCTGGCCCATTGAAAAAACAGATTCTTCCCTTCCCAGCAAGCCTATAACTTTAAAAGGCCGATTACCAACCATTATTTTTTTTCCAATGGCTACAGAGGAATTGAAAAGCTCCTTTGACAATGATTCGCTTATGATTGCAACATGTTTTTTTGCATTATCATCTTCATGACTAAAAAATCTACCGGCGTCCAGCTTCAGATTTGCTATTCTTACATAGTCCGCAGTAGTCGCTACTATTTGAACCCCGATTTCCTTGCCTCTTGATTGGATATTTACCTTGTCCCAGTTTATCGGTGCAATATCTTCAACGACCGGTGAGATATCCTTTATAACCGCCACATCCTGAAGGGTGAAAGCATCAGCATCTGTTATGGGATTATCAGGATTATAATTATAATAGATTCCAAATCGATTAGCACCAAAGGAATCCATTTCTTTATTGATGGCAGACCTGCCTCCCTGTCCCAATGCTGAAACGGTTATTACCGAAGAAACGCCTATTATGATGCCTAACATTGTAAGGAGAGAGCGCATTTTATTGGCAACAATGCTTTCCCACGCAATTACAATACTCTCAAAGAAGTTCACTGGAAATCTCCTCCACCTTTCTGCCATCTAAAAAGGTTACTACCTTTTGAGCATATCGCGCTACTTTTTTTTCATGAGTTACTAGGATAATTGTAGTCCCAGCCCGGTGCAGATTAGCAAATATCTCCATAATCTCGGCACCGGATTTACTGTCAAGATTCCCCGTAGGTTCATCAGCCAAGATAATCCCGGGAGAATTGACTAAAGCCCGTGCAATAGCTACTCGCTGCTTTTGCCCCCCGGAAAGTTCATTGGGTTTGTGGTACCATCTGTCTCCCAAACCTACTGACTCTAGTGCTTCCATAGCTTTTTTTCGTCTTTCGTTAGGTAATACACCGGCGTAAATCATGGGTATTTCCACATTCCTAAGAGAATTTATCCGAGGAAGTAAATTAATATTTTGAAATATAAATCCTATCTTTTTATTTCTGACATAGGCCAGTCGGCGGCTGTCCAACTGAGATATGGGCTTGCCATCTAAAAAATACTCTCCCGCCGAGGGTTTATCAAGGCATCCGATAATATTCATAAGGGTCGATTTGCCTGAACCCGATGGCCCCATTATGGCCACGAATTCCCCCTCTTTCACATGAAGATCTACCTCTTTGAGTGCAGCTACTTCATTTTGACCGTTTTTATAAAGCTTTGTCATATTTTTAACTAATATCATTAGATATCACCTTTATTCTGGGTGGGATTTTGAAGAACCTCCTCACCCTCATTAAGCCCTTGTGTTATCTCAGTATATAGTTCATTTTCTATCCCGGTTTTTACCTCCCTTTCAGATATTTCCCCATCTTTCACAATCATCACCTGCTTACCATCTTCCCCTTCTATGACACATTCCAGCGGTAGTAAAATTACGCTTCTTTTCTCTTCTACCGTAATCTCTACTGAAGCGGAAAAACCGGGTTTTATATTATCATCGGGATCAATTATTTTTATTGTAGTCTTTACTACAGTTTCATTGCCCCTACTGGTTTGCATCACCGAGGCCGAAGGGGCAATTTTTATAACTTCACCGTTATATATCTTGTCACCAAAGCCATCACCGGTAATAATCGCTTTTTGTCCAATCTTTATCCTGGCTGCATCATATTCGTTTACCCCGAAATCAATCTGCAAATCGGAGGGACTGCCTATACTTAATAATAAATTACCCGGCGATACCGTCATTCCTTGTTTTATATCTTGCTTTAATACTATACCGTCAAACTCTGCATAGGTTACTGCTTTATCCAGCTTTTTTCTGATATTTGTCAGACTTTTTTCAGCTTCTTCCAATGTCGCTTGTTTTAATGCAATTTCATCCTTATCGGGGTTTTCTAAAAGATTAAGTTCCAATTCCATAATAGATAATTGATTTTTTTTAACATCCAATTCTCTTTTGACATTGGTTAAGTCATTTTCGGAAATGGCTCCCGAATCAAAAAGTCCTTGATTTCTCACGTAATCATCCAATGTGGATTCATAGGCAGCAAAAGCATCCTGATATTTTATCCTGGCTTTTTCCAGCTCCTCAGGCCTTGGACCGTCTATAAGCCTGGAAAGTTCTATTTTTTGCTGCTTCATTTTGCTTTGAGCTTGTTCTAGTTCCAGCTTTAATTCCTCATCACTAATTTTTAAAATCACATCCCCCTTTTTTACTTGTTGACCTTCCTCGGCAACATATTCTACTACACCTTGAATCCCGGAAAAAACCTCCTGTTTTTGTGTTGCCCCCACTGTTCCAAGTGCAGTAATCTTTGATGAAATATCGCCCTTAATTCCCTTAACTGTAGTTAATGACATAGCTGTCTTCGGTTGAAGTTTTGCACTAACAATAAAAAAAGCAACAACTACCAGCAAAATAGCTGCAATAATTATAATTTTTTTTCGTTTATTCACCCAAATCCTCCTTTTGCAAAAATAGCCCTATAGTGTGCATGACTCTGTCTTACACTAATATCCTTAAACTAGCCAATGTAGCATGTTTTTCACATGGGCTTTGGTGATATGGTTATATTTTCCATTATAATACTACTATTAGCTATGGTAAATACAGTGTTTAAAATAGCTTTATTTATTCTTTAAAAATTGTTTTTATGCCTTTGCTCTGTTTGATTTTATGCTATAACTAGCCACAAACCAGCATAAAAGTATTCCTATGGTATAACTCATTATTGTAACTATTTTAGGTACATCGCCTGTGAAGAATATAATCACTCCTATAAGCCAGGCGAATATTGCTCCAATCAATAGATAAGTACATCCGGTAATTCTTATAAGGATTTAAAGTCATCATCTTTGCCATATTTATAATGTACCGTGTGTATTATTAGTATTATTACACTGCATACATTATAGCTGTCAAAAAATAAAAGTCAAGCAAAAACTTGACTTTGTTAACCTATTTAACAGCTTTTACAGTATCTTTTAAGTTCCTAATGGATTCCGTGTAAACCATATTCCCGACTACTATGGTATCCGCCATCCTGCTCATCATCTCGGCCTTTTGAGCGTTGTCAATGCCTCCGCCGTAAAAGACTCTTGCTTTAGTTAAACCACTTTTTATATAAGACACAAGTTCCGGATTTCCATAGCTTCCACTGTACTCTATGTAAATCAAAGGAAGGGAAAAAAGATTCTCACCACAGCGGGCATATGCTAAAATATCACTCTTCCTCAAAGAATATAGTGCCTCGGTTAGCTCTGCAGCCGCACAGTCCGGATTTAATATTATATAACCTTCAGGTAGAACTTCCTTCCAGGCCATTAGGTCCCCTGCTAGCTTTACTGCTTCTTTATGGGCTCCTATAATCCATTTAGGATTTCCTGCATTTAAAACTACGGGGATTAAATAACCGTCAAAGCCAAATGTTATGGCCTCTATGGTTGATACTTCCAATACTTTAGGCAGTTGATAAGGCTTCAAAAGTTTGTAAAGTCTTAGCACCTTTTCCCGGGTAATATTTTGAGTACCTCCAACTATAACCGCATCGGTGCCACTTTCTACAACCTGCTCTATCAGCCATTCGTCCGCCGGTTTGTCTGGATCAAGTTTAACAACATGTCGCCAGCTTTTCCAATCTGGGAACATTTAACAGCCCTCCCTTTTACGAATTATTGTAGTCATAATCTGTCGTATGCTATAAAAAACGGTTATGATCCTACTATAAATTCCTCTTTCAAAGACGTTTTTTATCTTTTGTTAGGATAGATGGTTATAAGTCAAAAGTTCGCCAAACTTGAAAGGCTTTTAAATGCTTTTAACAAAAATTGCTTCGCTCCAGCCTTTCTTTCTTCATCAGTTGGACATACTTCCAAAGTTAGATTCCCTGAGTAATAGTGTTTCGGAAACGAGTTGGAAAATTCGCTCCACTTTATAACCCCATTTCCCGGCAGCCAATGCCTGTCCTTTTGACCGTCATTATCAGAAAGATGTACAGCTATTAATCTACGGTCGAAATCTTTTAATAAAGCCTCTTCGCCCTGTAATCTTGCGTGGGAACTGTCGTAGCAAAACCCTAAATGATCTGATTGTATTTCAGATAATATAAAATGTATACCACCTACAAGTTTTGTATTTTCAGCTGCTATTTTAACTTTATACTCTTCGGCTTTTTTTGTTAGATATAACATGCTTTCAATACCGTATTTATTAAGCTCCGGAGTCATATTACCCTCCATAATGTGCATAACCATTATAGGTATATCAAATTTTGCACAATCTTCGAGCCAAGTTACATGTTGTTTCACAATTTTATCTCGGGCTGATGCGGTTTCACTCCATAAATTATTGGAATCATTAAAGGGAACATGTATGTTTTCCAATATTAATCCGGAATCCCGCACAATCTTGGGCATCTCATTTTTTTTGATTGAAGGGCTTCCTTCTTCATCTTCCCACCAAAGCGAAGTAGAGTCAAAGCCCGCATTCTTTATAAGTTCAATTCTTTTCGATAAGGACATGACAAATCCGAACCAAGAAAATATCCCAAATTTCGGCACTCTGCTCTTCTCCTTTTTAAAATTATGTCATTCTAAGTTTGGTGTGGCCTATGGCCGCAGCCTACAAGGACAAAATATAGATATTTAAAAAAACCTCTAAGGAGTGATCTTGACTGTTCTGCTTAACCCTATGCACTTTCCTCGTTAATTATAAAAGCGAAGTTCCGGTATCGATTACTAAATCTTTGACCACACCACATAGTGCAGCAATGTCTTCTATATGCATGTGGCAGGATATACTGGAGTCAAAAAGGATCTGGCTTGATGGCGGTATACAGCTTTCGCCTTCCCAAAACTGTACTTTTATTGGTATTCTGGGAGTAAAAAAACCCTCTGCAGCAGTATCGGCTAGGCCCTTTTCTAAGTTGAATCCCAGTTGCACCAATCTTTCATTAAGTAATTTTTTATCACAAAAGGCATAATGTTTGCTTAAGACATCTAAAACATTGGTTTTAATCGACGGGTAAAAAACGTTTCCCTGAGGCAGTTCTCTGTAGCTGACCCATTTTCCAACAAGAGGTATATCTTTTGCCCCTGAAAGATAATTGAGCAATATCAGGCCCCATCCTGTCGGCGGTTTTTTTTGGGAACCATAAAAAGAAATTTCGCCCTCCGGATATGATATCTTAAAGCTATAGTTAAAGCTTTTTATGTAAAAATACTTTTTGGAATGATCATATTCACAAAGGGCTGATGCAGCTATATATTGAGGTTTTAACTGTTTTAGTTTTTCCCTGCTTTTTAAAAAAGCAGGGAAATATGCTCTTTCGTATCGTTTGTTCCTCATAAAACTATATCCCTCCAGTCAGAGTCGGCATTAAATATTTTTCTAAGCACCTGAAGCATTCAAGGCTTTATCCAAATCTTCGATAATATCTTTCGCATTCTCTATCCCCACCGAAAGTCTGACCATACTCTCTGTAAGACCAAACTCATGCAGCTTCTCTTTCGGATACCCGGCATGGGTCATGGCTGCCGGGAGTTCTATCAGGGTTTCACAATCGCCCAAACTCACAGCAAGCTTGGCTAGCTGAACACTGTTTACTAACTTTTTCGCCGCTTCTATACCACCTTTTACCTCAAAGCTTATTATTGCTCCGAAACCGTCCATTTGCCTTCTTGCTAGTTCATGACCTGTAAAGCTTGCAAGCCCCGGATACATAACAACTTCGATTTTTGGATGACTTTCTAAAAATTTCGCAATACACATGGCATTAGCTTCATGCTGCCGCATCCTAGGACCCAGCGTTTTTAATCCCCTTAACATTAGCCATGCGTTAAAGGGACTCATCACTCCCCCGAATTCACACATATAGTCAAACTTCAGCTTTTGTATATACTCCGTATCCTTTGATACCGCAACACCTCCCAGGGCATCACCATGACCGCATATATACTTCGTTGCACTATGGACTACAACATCTACGTCGAAAGAAAGGGGCTTTTGAAAATAAGGGGTAGCAAAGGTATTGTCAACAATAATTTTGACATCATATGCCATTGCTATTTTCACTATCCGCTCCATATCAATTATTGCTAGGTTTGGATTTGAGGGTGTTTCAAAATACAGGACCTTCGTATTTTTATCTATAGCTGCTTCTACAGTCTCAGGTTGGGTAAAATCCACGCTTTTACAGTTTATATGATATTGGGGGAGGAGTTTATGTGTCACAGTAAAGCTTGAGCCATAGAGGGTTTTATGGACTATCAAGTTGTCCCCCGGTGATAGAAATGAAAATAAAACCGACGATATTGCAGCCATTCCGGACGCGAAAGCGACAGCCTCCTCTCCTTCTTCCAAAGCGGCCATTCTTTTCTCAAAGAGCTGTAATGTGGGATTATTGCCCCTTGTATAAATATATCCCTGTTTTTCAAAGTTCATAATGTCTTGGGCATCTTTTACATCATCAAATATATAAGTAGATGTCATAAATATCGGGGGGTTTAAAGCATTTTTGGGGTTATTTTCCTCGGTCCCTCCATGAATTGAAAGGGTATCAAAACCGTAGTCTTTTCTCAACATTATTCCTCCAGTTATAAATTTGGCTTTAGTGTATAAAGTTGCTCCGGTAAAGATGACGACACCACTCCCTAAAACAAGACCTGTTGCTTTTAACTTGGTCCTACACTACTCAGGGGCTTGCGGCAATTCGGCGTCCTACCGAGTGCCCGTCATCATGCGTCCTACACGCTGACCCTGCTACGTTTTCCCTTGTAGGGGCAGCGTGTAGGACCGCCCGCTATTAGATCTTGCTTAAAAGGGATCGTTTTCCGTCATCTTCACCTAAGAAGGGTTTCTACACTAATCACAGTTTTAATAAAGAAGCTTTACATTTGCATGCATATTGAGAAAGTTTTTCACTGTTCAAGGCAAGGATAAAGGTTTCAGTAACAAGTGCCTTGTTTTTTTCCATTATCCCCTTGATATCGTGATCTATGACATCGCCCTTGATACCTGTGCACCAGTTGGTAATTATCCCTACCGCCTGATAGCACATACCCAGTTCCTTGGCTAGCACCACTTCAGGTACATTAGTCATACCAACTACATCTCCCCCTAACATTTTGTACATCTTAATTTCATGAGCAGTTTCAAACCGAGGGCCTTCCGTACTTACATATACGGCATGACCTTTTATTTGAAGACCTGTCTTTTGTGCACATTTAAAAAATGTTTCCCGTAAATTTGGACAATAAGGAGCATCCATAGTCACATGGGCCACGCCATTTTTACTGCCCTCATAAAAAGTAAGGGGACGGACCTTGGTAAAATCTATAAAGTCTTTTAACACCACCACATCACTAGGAACAAAGCTTTCATTACAGGATCCTACAGCACAAGTAGCATATATGTATTTTATACCCAAGTCCCTTAAGGCTCTCATGTTAGCTCTGTAATTTATTAAATGAGGCGGGACTGAGTGTCCTTTGCCGTGCCTTGCTAAAAAAGCAATTTCCTCACCGTTTATCTTTGCAATATCTACAATAACCCTACCATATTCGGTTTTGATTTCTTGCTGAGAGGATTTACCGATTTCATATACGCCGGTACCGCCTATTATAGCTTTTTCCATTATGACCCTCCTGACTTTTTCTTTAAGCCCCAATTAGTTTACGAGCAGATTCCTCAGCTTCGTACATGGCTTTTTCTATATCAATGGTCTTTAGCTCATAGTTTTCCATTAGTATTTTTCCGTCTGCCATAACAGTATGGACATCAGAGCCTTGAGCCGAATAGCAGATTGCTGAAAGGGGATTATTAAGTGGACATAGATGAGGTTTTTTTAAATCAATAAAGATTATATCAGCCTTTTTGCCAACTTCAAGGCTGCCCAACTCTTTATCAACGCCAAGGGCCTTAGCACCGTTTATTGTAGCCATTTTTATAGCAGCTTCTGCCGGAACCGATACAGCATTATTATTTACACATTTATTTACGATAGATGCCAGGTGCATTTCTTCAAACATATTTAGGTTATTGTTGGACGATGCACCATCAGTACCTAATGCCACATTTACACCGGCTTTTAGCATTTTTTCTATAGGTGCAAACCCGCTAGCAAGTTTCAAATTGCTTGTTGGGTTATAAACCACATTTACTCCACATTCTGTAAGAATTTCAATGTCCTCATCGTCAACATGAACACAATGAGCTGCAATAGTGTGTATTTCAAAAAGCCCCAAATCATATACATGCTTGATGGGAGTCTTTCCCCATTTTTGAATGCTTTCATCCACTTCTTTTCGGGTTTCTGAAAGATGTATGTGAATTCCTATATCAAGTTCTTTTGAAAGGGCTATTACTTTTTCAAGGTATTTGGGACTACAGGTATAAGGGGCATGGGGACCTGCGAAGATTTTGACTCTGCTCTCTT
>DUNY01000372.1 GCA_012839145.1 Thermoanaerobacterales bacterium | reverse complement strand
TAACACTACCACATTGTGGACATTTATTTCTACTTGGTTTATTCCAGGAAACAAATTTACAATCAGGATAATTAGAACAGCCATAAAATGTCCTTCCTCGTTTGGATCTTCTTACTACTATACTGCCGCTGCACTCAGGACAGTTTACTCCGATTTCAGTAACTATGGGTTTAGTGTTTTTACATTCGGGAAAACCCGGGCACGCTAAGAATTTACCATACCTTCCTCTCTTTACAACCATGTTCTTGCCACAAAGTTCACACTTTTCGTCACTTACTTCATCCTCTATTTTTACCTTTTCTATTTCTTGTTCTGCTATTTTTAACTTTTTATCAAAGGATGTGTAAAAGGCTTTAAGAACTTCGTTACGTTCTTGATGACCCGACTCAATTTTGTCCAGTTGTTCCTCCATTCCGGCGGTAAAATCAATATCAACTATATCGCTGAAAAATTCCTGTAAAATCTGAACAACAATCTCGCCAAGTTCGGTGGGCTTAAAGCGCCTCTTTTCCTTTTCCACATACCCACGTTTTTGTATTACATCAACTGTAGGAGCATAAGTGCTTGGTCTACCTATACCTTTTTCTTCAAGAACTTTTACCAGCATTGCCTCGGTATACCTTGGCGGAGGCTGGGTAAAATGTTGTTCCGGGAGTAGTTTTAACAATTTTAACGTCTGGCCTTCTTTTAACTCGGGAAGTTGTTTCTCTTCTTTCTCAGATTCTTCATCAGATCCTTCTGTATACAATACCATAAAACCGGGAAATTTAATGGTGGAACCTGTAACTTTAAATATATATTCTCCTGATTTAATACTGATAGATACAGTATCATATATGGCCGGCGCCATTTGGCTGCTGACGAATCTTTCCCAAATAAGTTTATATAATTTATATTGATCCTTTGTAAGGGAATCTTTTACTTTTTCTGGCGCCCTTAATACTGAGGTAGGTCTGATGCCTTCGTGGGCATCCTGCACATTCTTTTTTTTCTTACGTTTAACAGAACCCGTTTTTAAATATTTTTTGCCATAATTACTTCTGATATATTCTGCCGCTTCCTTTTTAGCCTGTTCGGATACTCTTGTAGAGTCGGTTCTCATATAAGTTATCAGACCTACGGTACCTTCTTCTTTAACATCTAAGCCTTCATATAGCTGTTGGGCAACCATCATGGTTTTTTTAGTGGTAAAACCCAATTTACGGGCAGCCTCCTGCTGCATACTGCTAGTTGTGAAAGTAAGAGCTGGTGACCTTCTTCTCTCGCTCCTTTTTACTTCAACAACTTTAAACGCTTCATTCTTTATTTCTTCTAATATTATATTAGCTTGCTTTTCATTGTCTATTTTAACTTTAGTGTTGTTTTTGGAATGAAGTCTCGCCCTTATTTTAGTACTATCATCTTTCAAATCTGCATCAATGGTCCAGTATTCTCTTGGTACAAACTCTTTTATTTCTTTTTCCCTGTCGCAGATTATTCTGACTGCTACTGATTGAACTCTACCTGCACTTAGACCCCATTTTACCTTTCTCCATAAAATAGGGCTTATCTTATATCCTACCAATCTGTCTAAAATTCTTCTGGCTTGCTGTGCTTCCACCAAATCTTTATTTATTGTCCTTGGATTTTTTATAGCCTCTAAAACTGCATTTTTTGTTATTTCATGAAACTCCACACGGCATGGCTTCTCTTCCGATACACCTAAAGCATTGGCCAAATGCCATGAAATAGCTTCACCTTCCCTATCCGGGTCAGTGGCCAGCAGTATTTTTTCAGCTTTTGATGCCTCTTTTTTTAGGTTGTTCAGCAGCGGGCCCTTTCCCCTTATGGTAATATATTTAGGTTTAAAACCGGATTCTATCTCTATTCCCAATTGACTCTTCGGTAGATCCTTTATATGCCCCATAGAGGCTTCGATCTTGTAATTTTTGCCTAAATATTTACTTAAAGTTTTTGCTTTTGCAGGGGATTCAACAATGATTAAAGATTTTGCCATTTATAATCACCTTTTTACACTTCATAACTATTATATTATAATAGCTTTCTCAGCTGAAAGTCAATTTCTCACAAAATATCCTCCGGGAAGAGCTGAAATATAACCTTTAAGTTCGAGACGAGTCAATATTGCATTAACCTCCCTAGAATTCCTTTGAGCTCTACTTATGAGCTGTTCAATCTGAGTCGGTTCATAATCTATTAATTCGTAGACGGCCTTTTCAATCACGCTTAAGTTTTGCAAGTCAGTATTATATTCTTCCTTTTTATTATTGAGTCTCTCTAAAAACAGCTCATCTAATATGTCATCAATATTTTCCACTAATTTTGCTCCCTGCTTTATTAATTTATGAGTCCCGCGACTGTATGGACTGAAAATACTCCCGGGAACCGCAAATACTTCCCTGCCTTGTTCCAATGCGAAATCAGCTGTTATCAGTGAACCGCTTTTTTTAGCAGCTTCTATGACAATTGTTCCTAAGGATAATCCACTAATAATACGATTTCTCGCAGGAAAATTAGCTGAAAGCGGTGGTGAAGCAAGTGGAAAGCTTGAGATAACACATCCACATTCAAATATTTTTTTCATTAACTTTTCGTTCTCCGGTGGGTATACAATATCAATTCCACAGCCAAGAACAGCCGTTGTGGGACCGCCAGCATCAATAGCACCTTTATGGGCAAAAGAATCAATTCCGCGGGCCATACCACTAACTATATTTACTTCCATTGAAGCTAATTCTTTTGCAAAACTTATAGCTACATTTCTACCGTATGTAGATGATTTTCTTGATCCCACTACAGCCAGTGAACTATTATTAAACATATATTTCTCGCCTTTTACATAAAGAACCGGAGGCGGATCGTAAATTTGTTTTAACAACTCCGGGTAATTTTTATCTAATAAAGTTATTATCTTTACTCCTAGTTTTTTTGCTTTTTCAATTTCCCTGTTCGGATTAATCCTTTTTCTGTATTCTATTATTTTATCACTTAGTACATTCCCGATTCCGGGGACTTCTGACAGGTCATTTGGCTTAGCTTTTAGAAATTCAGAGTAACTCTGAAACTTTTTGGTTAAACTTTGTATTTTTATTGATCCCAGTTTGGGAATTAAGTTTAAAGCAATTAAAAGATTCCTATCTATTTATAATACCCCCCCATTGTTAATATTCTATTCCCTGTTGAGCAGGAATCCCCCGTGCATAATGATGCTTTATCTCACGAACTTCACTTATCATATCGGCCTTTTCTAATATTTTTTCAGATGCATACCTACCAGTTAAAACCAAGGTTGTATAACCAGGTTTTAATGCTATTGCGTCAAGGATATCCTCTTCTGTTAGCAATCCGTAATCTACCGCCACATTTAGCTCGTCAAGGATAACTAAATCGTATTTTCCTGATGATATAACTTTCTTAGCCAAGCTTAAACCTTCTTCGGCCATTTTTATATCTTGTAAACTTGGTTGTCCCTTTTTAATAAAGGCATCAAGACCCTTTTGAACCAATTCTACATTAGGAAGATACCGTCTTACGGCTTGAACCTCTCCGTATTTTTCATTACCCTTCATAAATTGTATAATATAAACCTTTTCTCCATGACCTACCGCACGCAAAGCCAGTCCTAAAGATGCGGTGGTTTTGCCTTTGCCGTTGCCGGTATATACTAAAACCAACCCTTTTTTGTTTTGCATAAGGTTTTCCTCCT
>DUNY01000011.1 GCA_012839145.1 Thermoanaerobacterales bacterium | reverse complement strand
GTCCCATAGTAAAGTATGATAGATTGCATCCAGCTATTTTTAAAGCGTTCAAAATCACACCATAGGACTTTGTTTCATCCAATTTTGTTATTATGATCTTCTTATATTGAAGTTCCTTATAATTATTTAATATGTCTACCATGTCCTTATTTTTGGTAGCTGCACTTATTACCACATGAATATCATCAGGGTTGATAATATCCAATAAACCTTTTATTTTTTTGATTTGCATGCGATTGTTTGGATTAAATCCCATGGTATCGACTAATAAAAGATCATAATCATTCAGGTCGGCTAATACATTCTTAACGTCTTCAAACCTGTGTACAACAAGTACAGGTATCTCCAAAAGGTCACCATATAACCTTAGCTGCTCAATAGCTCCGACTCTAAATGTATCTGCTGTAATCATAGCTACTTTTTTGTTCTTATACAGGGAAAAATGTGCGGCAAGTTTTGCAATGGTCGTTGTCTTGCCTACACCTGTTGGTCCCACAAATGCTACAATATTGTTTTCTTTTGACAATTCGATTGGCTCAATTGTACCAATAAAAGAGGCAATCTCTTTTTTAAGTACTTCATATATTTTTTCTTTGCTGTTCATATCTGTTTCAGCGAAAGCTTTTTTCATATTGTTAATAATCATATGTATGATATCTGGCTCAACTTCCATTTCATACATTCGTTCATAAAACTTTTTTAAAGGTAACGGAACATCAATATTTGGAACAATTTCCTGCTGTTTTTGTTCTAAATATAATTTATTAAGCATTGTCTTGACTTCTTCAATGTCAGTTCTTATATCATCAATTCCGTCAACTGCCTTAGAATCTCCAGATTTTAACGGAATCTGGGGTAAAGTGGTCAAAATCGGTCTTTTTGATGAATTTAAAGTGGGATTTATATCATTTGCTGCCACTACCTCAACCATCTTTTTTGCAAAAAGGCCCATAAATCCACCTTTTTTTATATGCTTTGTTTGCAATATTACTGCATCTTTTCCAAGATCTGATTTTACTTTATAGAAGGCTTCTTGGACACTATCTGCCACATAAGTTTTAATCTTCATCACAGAGTCACCGTCCCAACTGATTGTACTTCTACCCCTGGCTCAAGCTCATTATAGGATAAGACCGGTAGAAATGATATATAGTCCTCAATAATTCTTTTAAAATATACTCTAACCATCGGACTTGTTAGAACTATCGGAGATATGCCCTTCATATTTAAATCATTAATAATCTTTACTAGGGAATTCCTGATCTTCTGTATAATTGAGGGCTCTATAGCCGCATAGGAGCCCTGCTCACTCTGACGAATAGAATCCAAGATTATATCCTCAACTTGACTGTCCAATGTGACAACCTTGGCAATTTTATTCATTACAAAACGCTCAGTAATAACTCTCTTCAATCGTTGTCTTACATATTCTGTCAGCATATCCGTATCTTTTGTTAATGTTGCATAATCTCCGAGGGTTTCTAGAATCGTTACAATATCTCTTATGGGAACATTTTCTTTTAGTAAGTTGGACAATACCTTTTGTATTTCACCTATTGTAAGAATTTTAGGCACAATCTCTTCCACCAATGCTGGATATTGATCCTTTAAATTGTCCAACAGGTTTTTTACTTCTTGCCAGCCTAAGAGTTCATGAGCATAGTGCTTTATAACCTCAGTAAGGTGTGTTGCTAGCACTGAGGATGCGTCAACAATTGTATACCCTTTCATCTCGGCTATTTCCTTTTTATCACTGGATATCCATCGAGCTTGAAGTCCAAAGGCCGGTTCCTTAGTTTCTATGCCGTCTATATCTATAGGACCACCGGTGGGATTCATAACCATATAACTGTCAGTTCTTAGTTCGCCGCCAGCCGTCTCTACACCTTTGATTTTAATAATGTATTCATTAGGTTTGAGTTGTATGTTGTCTCGAAGTCTTATCATGGGAACTACCATACCCAAATCCAAGGCACATTGACGCCGTATCATAACTACGCGGTCCAGTAAATCCCCTCCTTGATTCGCATCAGCCAGAGGAATAATATTGTAACCGAACTCCACTTCGATGGGGTCCACCTGTAACAGTGTATAGATGTTTTCGGGTTTTCTCATTTGATCTAATTCTTTTTCTTTTTCAAGTTGTTCAATCTTTTGCATTTCTTGATCCGATGACCTTTGTAGAGATATGCCCATATAACCTAAAGTTCCCGCCAATGCAATAAATGGAACGAAGGGTAGCCCGGGAATAATTGCAAAAAGGCCTAAAGCCCCTGAAGATAAAAGTAATAGCTTGGGAAAAGAAGTCAGCTGTCTAATGAGATCTTCACCTAGGTGACCGGAACCAACAGCCTTTGTAACGACTATGCCTGTTGCAGTAGATATCAAAAGAGCGGGAATCTGGCTCACAAGACCGTCACCAACGGTGAGGAGTGTATATCTGCTTAGCGCCTCAGTAAATTCCAAGCCTTGAAATATTATGCCTGTAACAAGCCCACCGACTATATTTATTAATGCTATAATAATTCCTGCTATTGCATCACCTTTTACAAATTTACTGGCACCATCCATTGCCCCATAAAAATCCGCTTCTTTTTGAATTTCCTGTCTTCTACTGCGGGCTTCGCTTTCGCTGATGATACCGGCGTTTAAATCTGCATCAATACTCATCTGTTTACCCGGCATGGCATCAAGTGTAAATCTGGCAGCCACTTCAGCTACTCTCTCAGCACCTTTCGTAATCACCAAAAACTGTATTATCACAATAATCATAAATATAATAAATCCAACCAAAGGATTCCCCTTAACTACAAAATTTCCGAAAGACTCTATGACTTTCCCTGCATATCCATTTATTAAAATTAGCCTGGTGGATGATATGTTGAGTGAAAGCCGGAGCATGGTAGTTATTAATAAGAGAGAAGGAAATATTGAAAAGTCCAGTGGTTTTTCCATGTTCATTGAAATCAGAAGAATTATCATGGAAAAAGTTATATTAAAGACTAATAATAAATCCATTAAAGCAGCCGGTAACGGTATTATCATCATTATGACTGTTGTAATAGCCATTATAGTAATGATGATATCTCCTAGTTTCATATCAGAACCCCCTCTCCTTAAGGCTGTAGATAAACGCCAGGATTTCTGCCACAGCATTATATAAAGACTCGGGTATTATATCTCCTACTTCCACTGTTTTATATAATGTTTGAGCTAATGCTTTATTTTCTACAATGGGAACATCTTCTTTAACTGCAATTTCCTTTATTCTTTCGGCCAATTTATCAGCACCTTTGGCCAGTACTATCGGAGCAGAATGCAAAGTGGCATCATAAGCCAAAGCTACTGCATAATGCGTCGGGTTAGTAATGACAACATCAGCTTTCTCTACATCCTTCATCATTCGGCTACGAGCCATTTGTCTCTGTATTTGTCTAATTCTTGACTTTGTTTGAGGATTACCTTCCACTTCTTTATACTCTTCTTTAATATCATGTTTTGACATCATAAGACCTGTTTCATATTCATACCATTGATAATAATAATCAAAGATCGACATAATTAATAGGGTTATTGAAGCTTTAATTCCCATTTCAAAGGCGATGTTTAAAATTAGTCTTAATGAATCAAGCAAACTCATATCCAACATAAGGGGAAACAATTTTTTATTTTTATTTATTACAGCATAAACCACATAAGACACTATTATGATCTTGACAATCGCTTTTATCAATTCTAATAGACTTCTTCTAGAAAAGATTCGCTTAAATCCTTGCAGTGGATTAATTCTCTCAAGTTTGGGTGAAATAGGTTCTAAGCTTAACACAAAACCAACCTGCATATAATTGGAAATCAAACAAACAACAGATACTGCTAACGCAATGGGTAAAAAAACCTTGCCTGCAAAAAGAAGTATCTCAAATAAAAATATTTCAATTCCTTCTGGACTGAATATATCTTCTTGATTTATCAAATCAGCTAAAATATAATTAAAAAAATCAATAATATTAATAACTGTATTTTTTCCGATAATCCTTAGCGACAAAAAGGCTGTCAACAGTACTAAAGCAGAGTTCAGTTCCCTACTAGAAAAAACCTGCCCTCTTTCTCGTGCTTTTTGGCGTCGCCTTGGTGTAGCCTTTTCTGTCCTTTCCTGGGCAAATAATTGTAAGTTCACGGTTTTACCAACATTTCTCTTATTATAATCAACATTTTTTCATAAGTTCCATTGTAAATTGCATCCACAACCACTATATACATCGGAAACATTATGAGCATACCTACCATCCCTACAGCTATTTTCATCGGAAGACCGACCATAAAGACATTCATCTGGGGAACTGTTCTGGCAATTATCCCTAAAGCAAAATCCGTCAAGAAAATAATGGACACAACAGGCAAAGCTATCTGAACACCAAGAATAAACATATCTTTAAAACTTATGATTATAACATTCAATAAGCCTTTTTGGTAAACTGCTTCACCCAAGGGTAGCAATTCATAACTTTTAATAATAGTTGAAATCAGCATATGGTGACCGTTTACAGTTAAAAACAATAATATGGTTAATATGTAATAATAATTTCCCATAAGCGGCACTTGGGTATTACTTTGGGGATCCAAAACATTAACTATGCCAAAACCCATCTCAAGATCAATAATTTCACCGGCAAGATACATAGACGAAAATAACAAAAAAGCTGCGTATCCTATGGATATACCTGCCATGAATTCCTTTAGAACACTGGCTGCCATATTCCACAAATCACTGCTTAGGTTCATATCGGGAATAATCGGATACACTATGAAAGACAGTAATGCCGCTAAACCAATTTTTACCTGAGGAGGGATTTCACGCCGACCGAAAATCGGTGTTAGTATAAAAAAACCTAAACACCTGAATAAAATAAGTAAATACTTTACTATAGCTACTTCGAAGTTCATATCCATGCTACTGACCTAACCTAATGTATGAATTTTGGAAGCTCAGAAAAAAGATTCCGAGTAAACTGTGTTACAACAGTCAGCATCCAGGGACCGAATACAATTATCGCAATCATCACCGCAATTATTTTAGGAACAAAGGTCAGGGTTTGCTCCTGTATTTGTGTTGTAGCCTGAAGAATACTGACAATGACTCCCACCAACATACCAAAACCCAGCATAGGAGCAGCAACTAGCAAAACCACCGATAGTGCTTCTCGCGCTAAATATATTACCGTTTCTTGAGTCATTTTTAGTCACATCCTTGAAAAGTCTAACGAAACCCTGTGAGAATAGAATTGATTACTAAATTCCATCCATCTACCATAACAAATAGTAATATCTTAAAGGGCAAAGATATCATTATTGGGGGAAGCATTAACATCCCCATTGACATTAGTGTACTGGACACAATCATGTCTATTACTAAAAAAGGTATGAAAATTACAAAGCCCATTTGAAAAGCGGTTTTTAACTCACTTATTATGAAGGCTGGTATTAACACGTAAGTAGGTATATCATCAAGGGAATTGACAGGATTCTCAAGCTTTGCATGGTATACAAATAAGGCTAAATCTTTTTCCCTTGTCTGTTTAAACATAAAATTACGTAAAGGCACCTGAGCCCTGTTAAAGGCTTCGGATATATCTATTTCTTGTTGAATATAGGGTTGAAAAGCCTGATCATTTATTTCGCTCAAAACCGGGGCCATAATAAATACAGTAATGAATAGTGCAAGACCGATTAATACTTGGGTGGGTGGAACTTGCTGGGTGCCCATACCGTTTCTAACAAAGGAAAGTATGATTATTGTCCGCGTAAAAGAGGTCAACAATATTAATATTGAAGGTGCTAAAGATAATATTGTAAGCAACAATATTATTTGGAGAGCTAAAGCTGTATCCCCTACATTTTCGGGAGTGGTTATATAAGGCAATAATGGTACAGGTGGGTCCGGAGCTGCATATGCTATTTTACCGTAGGTTAAAAACCATAAACTTGTTAAAACCATTTTTATAATAATATTTTTACTGACTTTCATTTGGACCACCATATTTATTTTGTTCAGAACTACCTTTGATTTTATTTAAATAATTGTTTAAATAAACAGTAAAACTCTTGTCGTAGCTTTCATGGTTTGCTTCAGCTTGTCTTATCAATTCTGCCTCTTCAGCCCCTAGCTTTTCCAATAAATATACACCTTCTTTTGTTACACCTAATAGGAGTAATCCCTGGGGTGATTTTACTATATAAAGACCTTTTTCACTACCTAGAGATAAACTATCAATTATTTCCATATATTTACTCTTAATGGTCATTTTCATTTTGTGCTTACCTATCCATCTAGTTGTTAAATAAGCCAACATGGATATTATAATAAAAAACACTAGATATATCAGAAACGTCATTGCACTCGTAGAAACCTGAGTGTTTTGTTTTGAAAAGTCCTTGGAATCATCAAAGTTGTAACTTTTAATATTATCAACGTTTACCGTATTTGCAAAGGCTTGTGTTTCTGTAAAAAACACAAAAAATATTGTAAGCATGATAATATATATTACATATTTTTTCATCGAAAAACCTCTTTTAACTTAAAGCCTTTTTTACTGCTTCAATCACTCTCTCAGGCTGGAATGGTTTAACTATAAAATCTCTGGCGCCAGCTTGTATTGCATCGATTACCATAGCCTGTTGACCCATGGCTGAACACATTATAATCCTAGCTGAAGGATCAATTTCTTTTATTCTTCTCACTGCCTCGATTCCATCCATCTCTGGCATGGTAATATCCATTATAACTAGATCAGGCTTTAGTTCACTATAACTTTTGACTGCTACAGCCCCATTTTCCGACTCTCCTGATACGTGATAACCGTTTTTGGTCAGGATATCTTTAATCATCATCCTCATAAAAGCCGCATCATCTACTATTAATATTCCTCCCATTAAACTCATCCTCCTATTACTGTAAACTCTTAACCCTATCAATAGAGTTAATTATTTCTGTTATTCTTACACCAAAGTTTTCATCTATGACAACGACCTCACCTTTGGCTACAAGTTTTCCATTAACTAAAATATCCACGGGTTCTCCCGCCATTTTATCCAACTCCACAATAGTTCCAGGAGATATTTCTAAGATTTCCTTTATAGTCTTATTTGTCCTTCCTAACTCCACCGTAACCTCCAAGGGAACATCTAATATTAATTCAAGACTTGAAGTTTGAGTGGAAATCGGTTCCTCTTGAAATTCATGAAACTCTACGGGATTAACCGTGATTTTAGTGTTTGTATCTAGCGTTGTTTTTTCAGGCTCTTTTTCAGCCATACTTACAGCGGTTTTTTGCTCTGGGATTTGATCGATATGTGTTTCTGGTATTTCATCAGATTTTACATTATCCATATCTGTATCGGATTTGTCTGCAGTAGATAAAGCAAAAAGTTGTTCAACTAATGTTTTTGCAAAAGGAATCGGCATTAACTGCATTATTTCGCTCTTCAAAAAGTCACCTACTTCCATTGTAAAAGATATGTTAACTATATTTTCGAGTTCATCAAAATATCCTTCTAAGGAATCCGTGGCTAAATTTATCTTAGTTAAGCGAGGAGGTGAAATATTAATGTCTTTTTTAAGCATTGTAGATAACGAAGTTGCTGCAGATCCCATCATTTGATTCATTGCTTCTCCCACGGCACTCATTCTCATATCGTCTAAATCCACATCGATGTTAGAGCCATCACCTCCCATCATGAGATCTGCAATTATCTTTGCATCCTTTTCTTTTATTATCATTATATTACTGCCACTGAGGCCCTTTGTATATGAAACCTCAACACTAATAAACGGTATGGGATGAGCCTCTTTCAATTCTTGAATATTTGTAATAAATACTTTGGGGGTTGTAATAACAACTTTATTCCTCAATAAAGAATATAGTGTAGTAGCTGAAGTGCCTATAGAAATATTGCCAATTTCTCCTAAAGCGTCAATCTCTTCTTTAGTTATTTCGTTGCGTTTCGTTACTCCCTCTGTTAACTCTCTAATCTCTTCAGACGATAATAGTTGCTCATCCATTAATCCCGTCCCCCTCTCCTAATGTTTTTTGGACTTTTATTGCCATTCTATTATGATAAACACCGATAACACCCGAATATTTCAATCGATTTTTAATATAAATATCCGTTCCACTCCTTATATCTTTATCCAAAGCTATTACATCTCCAACTGCCAGATTGATGAATTCACCAACGGTTATATGAGCTTTCCCAAGCTCTGCTCTTAAATCTGCTTTCATGTTATATACTTTATCGGTTATGACTCGCTTTGCCATCTCAGGTTGTTCTCTTTTACTTGTAGACAACCATATTCTAGTGGATAACTTTGATATTATCGGTTCCAACACAATGTGAGGAATACATATATTGATCATGCCTTCACTTTTGCCTATTTTTGCATTAAATGTTATTAGCGCCACTGCTTCATTAGGAGAAACTAATTGTACAAACTGAGAATTTGTTTCCAGTTTTTCCATAGTTGTTTGTATATCTGCAATATCTTTCCAAGCATTACTTAATATTTTGGTCATTTTTTTAAAGACCTTTTCGATAATGCTATTTTCGATTTCTGTCGGTTCTCGTAATTTATCTTTGTATTCTCCCGTTCCTCCCAACAATCTATCAATAATTGTAAAGGCTATGGTTGGATTCATCTCAATAAGGGCAGCCCCTTTTAGTGGTGTGAAGTCAACCACTGCAATCAGGGAAGGATTAGATACGGAAATAATAAACTCATTGTATGTCATCTGCTCCACGACAAAAACATTTATTTGGACAAGTGTTCGCAATTTAGCGGAAAGATAGGTAGTCAATAAGCGGGCAAAATTTTCGTGGATCATACTTAGTGTATGAAGCTGCTCCTTTGAAAACTTATTAGGACGTTTAAAATCGTATGGCTTTATTTTTTTATCCGATTCTCTGCTTTTTATTTCTTCAGCTTTTACTTCTCCAGTGGACAAGGCAGTTAAAAGAGCATCGATTTCGTTTTGAGAAAGTATGTCAGACAACACATTCGCCTCCATCCACTTAATTTACAATAATGCTTGTAAAGTATACATCAATGATCCCCGTGCCATTTAGAGTTTGATTTAAAGACTCCTTTATTTGTCCTCGCAGTTCTTCCATGCCATCGCTATCTCTAACTGAGTCATATTTTTTAGATCTTAATATTGTGAAAATCTTATCTCTTATTTCACTATCTTTAATTTGAAGCTGTTTTTCCACTTCTTTATCGCTTAACAAATAAACTAGGGATAATTTAATATAGCCTTTATCAGATAAATTTGTTAGGAATTCTCCTGCATCATAAGTTATATGATTCTTATGAGCTTCTATGTTTTTACTATTATTATTACTGCCTGCAATGCTTTTTGCTACAACATAAGCTACACCAGTAGTCATAAGCATTAAAATAAATAGTGCCAACACTACAATTATTATATTTTTAAACTTACTCTTATTTTCGGGGTTTTTCTCTGTTGCCAAAGCTCATCCTCCTTTATTTAGGCTCCTTGGCTTCTGATGTAGATTTTAGGATGATAATATCCACCCGTCGATTCAGAGCCCTGTTCTTTACTGAATCATTAGGAGCCACCGGTCTGTATTCACCGTACCCGGCAGCCGATAAAATATATGGAGAAAAATTATGTTCTTCTATCATGTATTTAATAACATTCACAGCTCTTGCAGTGGACAGCTCCCAGTTCGAGGGGAATTCACGTGTATTTATTGGTAGATTATCCGTATGACCTTCAATTCTTATTTGTCTGTGGCTTTCAATAAGCAATGGTGCAAGTTTGTCTAAAATAGCCCTTGCATCATTCTTTATATTTGCCTTGCCAGAATCGAATAAAACTCCTTCAACAAATCTTATGAGCAGACCACGCTCATCCAAGTTTACTTGTATTCCTCCCAGGTTATTTTCGTCAATGATT
>DUNY01000099.1 GCA_012839145.1 Thermoanaerobacterales bacterium | reverse complement strand
CCCATACGGTTTCAATGTTCTCATTTTTTGCCTTTTCCATTAATTTGTGATTTGCTGCATCACAGCTCAAGCACTTGACATCTTCAGACATAAAAATCACCTCATGTTTTTTTATACAATCTTAACTTTTAAAGCTCTTGTAGGACATGACAGGGCACATAGAGGTTCTTCAGATTGGGCACATCTATCGCACATGGTGGGAAATGTATGTAATTCTATGGCGCCAAAGGGGCATGCGTCTTCACACAATCCGCAACCTGTGCAGGCCATCTGATTCAACTTGATGATTCCGGTCTCTTTATCTTTTGATAAGGCTCCGGTAGGGCATACAGCAATACACCGGGGATTTTTACAGAGCATACACTGCTCTAATCTCAGTTTGCCGCTTTTTGCCTTTATCCTTAGTCGGGAGCTTTTGTTTTCCTTTATAGCACCGGCTATGCTCTTGTTTTTTGAATGAGCTGCCGCACAAGCTAATTCACAAGTTTTGCATCCCAGGCAAAGTTCTTTTTCAAAAAGGATCTTTACCATTTGAATACCCCTCTTCATTTTTATATTTTTTGTTTGTTACTATTTTCACAATCCCAGTTTTATAATACAACATTGTCAAAAATTTGTCAATACAATACATAAAATAAATAAGTTAATATTCCATTGCTCTAAACTACATATGGAGACTATCTTTTGTGCATATGAGAGCCTTAATATAGCGGACTTTCACCCTAAAGTTGTCCATATAGGGCACATATAAAAAGAAGCCCCAGGAAATTACTCCTAGAGCTTTATTTGGGTAATGGCGATATTCTTAAGTTTAGGCAAAACATCCTTGCTTGGTTATAGGGTTTATCAAAACATGAAAAAGCCCTGCGCTCAGCATGATAATTGTTTACTTTCAACTTCATTCATCACAGCAATATACGTTGTTGCTAAAAAAAATTTATTATACATCCGAGTATTTTAGGTGTGGTTACAGCATCTTTTAATAATAAGTCACCTGCATAACACTGGTTATTATGTTTAGCTTTTTGCCAGAGTTTTTAGCATCTCAATCTCTTTTTTATAATTTTCTATGCCCCCAGGCGTTTCCAGTAGGAATGGCTTGTCTTTCAATTTAGGATGTGTAATGATATTTTTTATTGTTTCCTCACCTAGTTCTCCTTCTCCTAAATTGGCATGACGGTCCTTGCGGCTTCCTAGGGGGAATTTGCTGTCATTGAGATGCACCGCCCTTAATTTGGAAAGCCCTAAAATTTGATCAAACTCTGAAAGGACCTCATCCAAGATACCAATAATATCATACCCTGCCCCAAGCACATGGCATGTATCAAAACATACTCCGAAGGCATCGGGATTTCCAGTGCAGTCCATGATATGGTATAGCTGTTCAAAGGTATATCCTACTTCAGTGCCGGAACCCGCCATGGTTTCAAGCAGTACCATAACTCCTTCTTTGCCTGTTACAACATCTTTTAATGCCGATGATATTTTTTGTATCCCTGTTTTTATACCAGTGCCTACATGGCTTCCTGGGTGCATAACTATATATGAAGCACCTACTACTGCAATTCTCTCTAAATCCTCGCTCAAAATCCTCATGGCAAACTCTCTAGTGTCCTGTTTGTTTGAAGCAAGATTTAACGTATAAGGGGCATGTGCCACCAACGGACCAAAATCAGTTTTCTTTGAAAGCTACCTCATATTATTTATATCAACATGGTCCAAAGCTTTTGCAGCGCTGCCACGGGGATTACGGGTAAAAAACTGAAGGGTGTTTGCTCCAATAGAAAGCGCTTCTTTTACGGCATGCTTATAGCCTTTTGAAATGGAGATATGGGCTCCAAACAACATAATATCTGCTCCTCGTATACTATGATTAGACCTGAATTTTTACTGGTCTGAGCATGGTTTTTTATGAAATTCTATCCTTCTATTTTAACAGATTTAATACAACTTAAAAAGTACCTTCAGTACTCAAAATAAAACAATGCTGTAGTTGTACAGTCGAACAAGACCATTTGTTTATAAGATAAGTTTAGAAAACCTGTAAAAATAGATTTTAGGATGGAGCCAAAGGAAAATGGAGGTGGTATTTCCTGCAGATGGTTATAATTATTGATTCTAAACAATCCGCCTAATTATATTCAACTTATCACCGTGAATAAAATCAATTGGGGAATCTCAAGTAAGGTATAGCATCCAGGGGTTTGTTTTTGGCAGGCTCTTGCTGCTGAAACCATCACCTGAGCAGTAGCAGCTGGATTATCAATCGACATGGTAAAAGCCATTTTTTGATTATGGCTTTTACCGGATACTCCTTTTCGGTCTATCAGAACTCCATGGCCCATGTCTATGAGTTTTTTTACATTATCAACACAAAAGACGTGAGTTTCGTCATTTTTAAAAGGTGCTCAAGCTCAACTAGCCCGACAATATCCATATCAGGACTCTGCAACACTGCTTCTACTACTTTTTGCCCTACATTTCCAAAACCCACCACAGCTACTTTTACATTTTGCAATTCATTTTGACCTCCCTAATCTGCTAACGTGACTATCTCCATGCATCGTGGAGGATTTCACCTTCACTGCCATCAGAGTTAAAATATCTCATTTTGAAATCCGCAATATGGGATTTTTCTAACAGCATAACCCCGTCTGCACCTACGAATGTTTTCCTTTTACAGACTTTTTTAGCAAACTCCGATATACAAAAGTTTTTCAGAATATCTTTTCGGTTATCTAGTATTATAAAGTCGTTCCCACAACCGTTTAGCTTTGAAAAGGGTATTTTTCCCATTTAATACTGTCCCTCCAAGGTTTGCCAAATTTAAAAGTTTAACAGTTCACTTATAACATCTTCGTATTGAAATATACCGCCTAAGCCGCCTGTGTGTATAAAAAGTACATTAGAACCGTCAGGAATGACTTTTTGCTTGGCTAAATCCATAAGACCTTAAAAAGCCCTTCCGGTATATATCGGATCAAGGTATAATCCTTCTTGTTTTGCAACATATCGGATTATATCTATTACTTCTCTTACTATTGTGCCATAGCCTCCAAAACCGTATCCATCTATTGTGGTAGATTCTATTTCTTTTTTATTGATAATCTTTTCTTGTATGTCAAGCATATCTAAGATTTCTTCAATTAGATTATATACATCACTGAGAAGCTCTTCTCTTGGGTCTCCTACACCTATGTTGAGTATTTTTATAGAAGGTGCCAGCATTTTATATCCTAACATGATACCCGTTTGGGTCCCTCCACTGCTGGTAGCACTGACTATATAGTCTGGATCTAGGTTTAATTCTTTGCGTTGTTCGATTATTTCTAGGTTTCAGCATGAACGATACCGATAAGTTTGACTTTCCCTACCTTTTTAAGAGCCTGACTGACCTGTTCATGTTGTATGACATCCCCCCATGGTGCCTTAACACTTATGACTTCGGCACCACACCTGGCGGCAACATCTCTCATTCGTTGACCAAATATACCATTTGTGCAAATTATAGCCTTATCTCCAGGTTCTAATAGATTTGCCATTATGGTTTCCATACCTGCACTACCGGTACCTGACATAGGAATCGCATTAGCACTATCTTCAATGGGAGCAATTTCTGTTTTCCCTGAAGGTAAATTATCCCATCTACGGGTTTCACTTATAAAAATCGCTTGAGGATTGCATTTTCTGCCTTCAATACTCATAGTTAAATTTGTCCCCGCTTCAGATAATATTTTTATAGTATTAGCTTTAGAAATAACCTCTGCAGCTTCATCTGTAAGTTTGGCTATTTCTGTACAAGGTTCTAACCTGACAAGTAATTCTTCATCTGAACAGCTTAGCAATATTTTAGTTCCGGAATCTAGAACTTCATTATAAGCATCTGTATAAAACCAATGGTTTGTTGGCATATCTATGACGACAACACTGTTTTTCATAAGTTCTATTATCTGACGATTTGGTTCTCGCGTTTTCTCACCATGTCCACCAGTCCCAGGCTTCCCGATGACAGCAACTACATTGTTTGACAGATTGTTCGCTGCTGTATAAAAAGCATCAAATATATTTTTGTTTCTATTTACATCGGTATAGATGACAACATTGCTTCATCCTCAACGATCTTACCGGCCAGTCTACAATGAGGATTTAACCCGACAGCAAGTTCTGCTACTTGATAAGAATCTATTGAATTCGATTCCTATAGCATTTTCTCCAATTTCTTTGCCTCTTTTCCCCCTGATACAGTAGTTACCTTGCCTTTTTCTACTATTAACTCTATCGGCTTGTCCTCAATCAGACCTATACCACCAGAACAAACTGGCATCAACAACTATTTTCCCTTCGACACTGTTTTCAATGGGGGCAATAAAAACCTCTGTTGTCGGAATCCCTTGCATTTTGGCCTGGTTTGTGACTTAAATCTGTATTTGCATAAGCTTTTCTATTCTCGTTTTTTGCTGTAATATTTGTTCCGGCCGGTGTTGAAAACTTGATATCTTTACCCAATGTAAATAGCTCTGCCACATGATCGACAACATAACTGAGATTGGTAAAATCAGCATTAATTCCACCGTCAATGAGTGTCCTCTCTTCACATTCCGATAGCGATAATAATCGAGCTTGCGTTGGACCTATACAAGCCTTTCTAATACCTTCCGATAGAAGAGGTCGATGAAAGGAAGAAGGAGAAATAACTACTTTCGTTTTTCAGATTACGATTGGATGGTTTGCGATGATAAAAAACAGATTGGCAATCCTAATGGCCGAAAACAATACAAAAAAACTATACTTGAGCTAAAAAAACATGTATTGATAAAAATACTATTTCAAACTAGTATAATCAAAAGTTGACACGTTTCTCTTCTGAAACTTTAGATTAGTTGTCGAGTTTTTTAATTGTCAAGTAGGAGATTTGCTTATTATGTGCCTAAAGATCAAAGCAAAAAATAACGTTAAAAGCCCTAGGTTTGTTGATTCACCTAGGGCTTTACCTTGAAAAAATATCAATTAAATTCTATCTTCTATCCAGGTAATTATGTCGTCTATTACCTTATCTTTTTCTTCTTTTTCATTTAATATTTCATGATAGCAGTCTTTATAAATTTTAATGGATTTATCTTTTGATGGTGCATTTTCATAGAGCCATTTTGACGATTCCGAAGGAACTATTTTATCATCTTCTCCATGGAGTATAAGGCATGGATACTCATATTTATTGACATTTTCCGATAACCATATCGGTCCTTTAACAAAGGCTTCTCCTAGCAATTTCAAATTAGTTTCTTTCAAAACCAATGGATCTTCATCATAGGCTTTGACTACCTCAGGATCTCTACATATAAGATTTGATAGAGCATTAGGAGCTTTTTCCCTTGGATATTTTTCAAAATAGTTGTCTCTTTTTATGTCTTTTACTAAAGCTTCAATCTCGAGTAATGCGGGGCCTGACAAGATTTGCCCTCTTAGTTTTTCTGGATATTTCATACCATATCCTGCAGCAATAAATCCTCCCATACTGTGCCCCAACATAAATACCGGAAGGTCTTCATGTTCAGCTAAAACCAAGTCTACAGCCTTATCGGCATCATCAAAGAAATTTTGAAAATTCTCCACGTAGCCTCGCTCACCACCGGATTTTCCGTGACCGCGATTGTCAAACCTGTATACTCCTAATCCCTTGTCATTAAACTTCTGTGTCACATAATCATATCTTCCCAAATGCTCACACAATCCGTGAACTATAACCACTATTGCCCTTATTGTTTTAGGAATATCCTTTCTGTAAAATATTTCTGTTCCATCAAAGGATTTAAACTTTCTTTCCAATGTCTCTACAGTCATCATAATCCCTCCTTGTTAAATCTTGTCTCTCTATACAAATCTTATTGTAATTGTACTTTTGTGTCAAGTTCGATTTTTCTGTAATATTGTCGCATTTTATCTTTTTATACTACAATTAATTATAAAGTCTAAGTACTCCCGGGAAATGTTCTCTTAGTTAAGACATTCATAACCTCGGCATCCGATACCTGGTAGAACATTTTATAAAACTGACCCACCGCGTAAAAAGGCTCTCTGGATATTACGTAAACCAACTCGTCTATCTGTTTTTCCATTTCTATTCTGGTATCAGGAGCTATAACTGGTGTGCCTAAAATCAACTTTTCCGGTTTCAATTCTTTCAAAAATTTTATGGCCGACATTACAGTATATCCGGTGGCTATCCCATCATCCACAATTATAGCATTTTTACCTTTCAGGACATCATACACATCTGTTCCCCTATACTTTTTCAGCCTAGCTATTGCCTCTTCAGCCTTGCGCTTAGCTTCCTTCTCTATATATTCGGCACTCGCACGAATCATGTTTATTGCTTTGTGATTTAAAATCTTTCCACCTTTGGGATCTACTGCCCCTATGGCCAGTTCTTCATTAAATGGAGCCCCTATTTTCCTTGTAACGACGATGTCCATAGGTAGTTTTAATTGTTTACATACTACATCGGCTATGATAACACCACCCCGAGGGATTGCAAATACTATAGCATTAGGGTCGTCTTTGTACATTTTCAGCTTTTCGGCCAATTGCATTCCCGCATCGTTACGGTCTTGAAACATAACAGCCCTCCTTTTGAACTATCCGGAATTTCCGGACAGTAGATTTTTTAAACTTGTTATTTGTCAGCTGTTTTTTACCATAGTGAGCTTTTACAGTCACCGTCTTGCCCGGCCTGGGCATATAGCCTGTCAAATCTTTTAAAAACTAAGCATTGTAAAGCACTAAAGTAAAATAACCGACTTTACCTCTCCCGGCATTGTAAGTCATTTTGTGATCTATCGCCATGCGAACCACATCAATACCGCTACCTTCCATAGAATACTGTGTTTTTTCCGGAAAAAAACATGGTTTATTGTCAAGAGCACCACATCTTTTGCATACAGTACACGGGCCTGCTCCAAGAACTAGAACCTCCTGGTCCTGCATAACTCTCCGAAGTTCATTATTTATGTTTGCCACCAACTCTATGGATTCTTCAATTCCTTTTCTCGATATAATGGATACAATTTTACATAACAAAAAACCGTTTTTATATTTCAAAACCCTGGCTTTTCCTTCTTCTTCACCACCTGCTAGAGGAGGACATCCATGGTTTTTACCAAAATGCCCGCAGGTATTCATGGCGCATTGATCAAAAACATCTTTGGAAAATACAACATCGCAGGATTGAATTTCTTTGTATTCATCAAAACCTATTTCCTTAAAAGCCTCCAATAACCTCTCCCTTAACATAAAAGCTCTCCCTTTCCTTTCAAAGAACTACTATATTTATAAGGACTTACGGTGTAAAAAAGGATCTCTATCCGTAAACAAAACAATAAGTGGAGTAGTTTGATATTTGATCAGCTGTGATAAAAATGTAGATGCTGCGAACTAACTGGTTATTTGTACATTTTTTTCTTGTTCATTCACTGTCGGCTTTCTTCTATAGAGGCCAATAT
>DUNY01000382.1 GCA_012839145.1 Thermoanaerobacterales bacterium | reverse complement strand
TACCAGTGCTCTTAATTTCCAGCTTGCCTTCCAAAATTATATTCCCTTCATATGTTCCGGCAATGAAAGCATTTCGAGCCTTAAGCTCTGCATTTACTCTTCCGCTTTCGGTTATAATCAAATCCTGCTCACATTCTATTTCACCATCAAATCTTCCTTCGATTCGCAGTAATCCTGATGATTTGATTTTACCGTTTAAATCTGCACCTTTGCCAATTATCGTATCAATTTTATCTACATTTGCTATAGTTGGCTCACTTCTCTTTCCGAACATAGTATGCCCCCTCTCTCACTTCAAAAAGTCCGCAGGATTTTTGAGTTCCCCGTTATGCTTAACCATATAGTGCAAATGGGGTCCCGTGCTCCTGCCGGAACTTCCCACCTTCGCTATAGCCTGACCTTTTTTTACTTGTTGGCCCACTTTTACAAGTGTACTGGAGTTATGGCAGTACGATGTTTCAAAACCATAGCCATGACTGATGGTTACAGTCCTGCCGTATCCTGACCTATAACCGACAAAAGTGACCATGCCGTCAGCCGTAGCAACTACTGTGGTTCCATACGGTGCTCCAATATCAAGACCGTCATGAAATTCCTGTCTCCGACTAAAGGGTGACTTACGATATCCGAACTTTGATGTAATCTTACCGGAAACGGGATAAATAGAGGGTGTATGTGATAAACGGTCAGTTCTTTGTATAACGGCATCCTTTAGCTCTTCCAAACTCTGTTCCTGTTCAGGTAGTTTTTGTTCCAACATCTGCAGTTGCTTAATGGCTCGTTCCCGATCCAGACCGCGCCGACTGGAAAGTATCGATCTTCCCGCGTCGGACTGATTGTTGTCTTTTTTTATACTTTGTTTTAGCGCTGGATCCTTCTCCAGTAAACCTCTTAAATCAGTATCTAGCTGTTCTAAGTCTTGCATTTTTTCTTCCAAATTGCGGGTTTTTTCTACAAATAACTGCAGCTGTTTTTGAAGCACATCGTAGTCTTTGGCTACTATGGACAGCTCTTCGGCATCGGTTTTTAACTTATTGTAAGAAAAATAAAAATGTGAAGCAAAAATGGCAGCACCTGCCACAACGACAGCCAACAATCCTCCCATTATTTTTAAGGCTACAATCGAAATCGAAACTGATAAGGTGGATTTTCCCGAGTGAGGAACGATCATCATCGTGAATTTCTCTTTGTTTTCGTTCACTCCTTTAAATCACCACCCATTTTTATGTACATTTGGACAGCATATCCAATTTTATATTCGCCACAGATTATGAAAATCCTTCCTCGATCAAGCAATTTTTATTTTGAAATAGCTTTTGCAATTATTTCCTTTTCCTCCGGTGATAGAGAATAACGGCTTTTTCCCTCAATAACGGGCTTCAAGTAAACCCGATTTTCATCCCGACCGTAAATACTTGTAATTACAATTCCGGAGTTCTCATCATTTAAAAAAACCACAGAAAAACTCAAATCACTGCCCATCTCGGGAAATGCGTTATAACGTTTAGAATAAACCTTACTAATCATTTGAAGGCCGTCTTGCTTTAGTTGAGTTATTGACTTTTTCATATCAACGATTTCCCCTTGAACGTTTTTCAGACTATCTGACTGATGCAGTAATAATTCTTCAAGATTACTTCCGTCAACACCTTTGGTCAACTCTTTGTATTTTTTTAGCATTTTTGATAATTTTATGTTTACAATTATAAATATAATCAAAGTAATTATTGATAGAATGATAACACCCAATAATAAGCTTTCAATATTTTGTGTAATAAATTCACTTAATATATTCATATAGTTTTTTGATACCAATCCCATTCCCCCTAATTACTTCCAGCCTAATTAATTTATTGGTAAAATAAATTGCCGTATTACTTTTTAACACCTTGGTTTCTAGCAAAATAAAAAGTCCTGCTCGCTTAATTTTATAAATATATGGGTGTTGTTACAGAATATTGGAAATATTGTTTTATAACGGTAAATGACCAAATATCATTGTCAGGACTACGGCTACAAAAATTGCAGGAAGAAGATTTCCCACCTTTATTGTCACATTAAGGCCCAACATATTAATACCTATGGCAAATATCAGCAGACCACCAGCAGCGGACATCTCAATTATAATGGTATCAGTGAGAAAAGCCTTTATATAAGAAGCTGCCAAAGTGATGGCTCCTTGATAAAGGAAAACCGGAAGTGCGGAAAAAGCCACACCAATCCCCATACTTGATGAAAAAACCACAGCTGATACTCCGTCAAGTATGGACTTTACAAAAAGTATACTATGGTTACCTTCAAGACCGCTTTGTATAGAGCCTAGAACTGCCATTGCTCCTACGCAGTATATAAGGCTGGCGGATACAAAAGCCCTGGTGAAATTGCCGTCTTCACCGGAAAAACGTGCTTCCAATCGAATACCAAACTTATTTAAACCATCTTCTATTTTTATAATTTCGCCCAAAATACCCCCAACAACCATGCTTAAAGTAATTATCAGCAGATTCTGGGTTTTTATAGCCATAGAAAGACCTATTAGCATCACAGTCAAGCTTAAACCATGCATTACAGTGTTTTTTATATTATCACTGAAACGACCTTTAAGAGAATTACCCAAAAAAGTCCCTAAAATAATCGTAACTACATTTACAATTGTTCCCAACAAAGCGCTCGCTCCTTAGTGCTATGTATTTGTTCAATTTTATCATGGGTTTTACAGTCCGTAAAGACTTGATTGTTGAAAGCAATATATGAATCATAAAAAACTATGTCGCATTTTATAAAAAATGTGTAATAGTTTATAATTAATTTACTATGAAGATGCTCAGAATGGCGGGCAGCAAAGTGCCATTTCGTTATGTTATTGGTATTTCAATAGAGATATGATCAGGACCTTCTATCTTTATG
>DUNY01000432.1 GCA_012839145.1 Thermoanaerobacterales bacterium | reverse complement strand
TCCTTTGTAGCTTTTGCGTCAAGCCAGCTAACAGCGCCGCACAGGCCCAACCGCTCCGGTGTTACTATGCACACATGGGCCGGTGCAAAGGATTGACACAGCAAGCAGGAATAAAAAGTATCCACACTTTCGTCGGTAAGGCCTGCAAGTCTAGCGTCTCGAGCCTCATACCTTGGCCGTGCTATTTCTTCAAGTAGTGCTTCCACTTTTTCCTTATCGGTGATGATAGTAACCTGCACCTTATCAGCAATACTGCCGAACTCATCCAGCATCTTGGCATACATGACCTCACCAATGTGTTTCAGCCTAAAGCCCGCTTCATAGGAGGATTTACTGATTCTTATCCATGCTATATCACGCTGTCCAAGGTGCATGGCCCCTTCGATATAGTTTGTAAAGTAGTGGATTCTGCGCTCCATAACCGGCTCAAAGTCTTCTTGCATATTCTTCCCGGCAACATCGACTATTATTGCCAAAGGCAGTTTGCCGCCTTCTTCGCCCAGTGTATCTATGTCAGGACCGATAACTTCGATCTTATGATCTTCTACCTCCGAGAGTTCTCGTTTTCTTACCAATTCCCAAGCCGGTGTCCGGCCGCCGCCAAATTCCACAAACATATCGTCTTTACGTACTCTTTCACCTTCAAAAGCGGGGGCAAAACCTACCGGAATCGGTATTTCCGTTATCTTGATTTTTATGCCGCGGGCTTCAAGGGAGGATTGAACCAGTTTATCATAATCTTTTTGGATTATAAGGTTCATGGGTACTTCCTGAACATCCTGGTCTGTAAGTACCGGAAATCCTAAGGCTATTGCACCGGCACCGGCAGATACTACCAGTTCACTCAAAGGCCCTAAGGCATTTACAAAAGCGGGTACTCTCACCTTGGTATACTTTAGGAGTTCCGGTAGATCTCCCGGCTGAACGTTTCCGAATATCAGTGCCGCTCTTATGGCAAAGGAAACTATATGGATAACTGAAGTAACATCATAACCTAGGGGAACCACCCGGAATTCAAGACCCATTTTTACTTTTGATTCAATGGCTTGATCGATAACTTTTCCTACTAAAGTTACCAGAATACCTTTAGACTGGTAGTCCTTTATAATCTTAGCTGCTTCTTCAGCTGTAGGTGCCTCACCAATAACAACAGCTACACCGGGAATATCGCCGGTAACTAGAGGAACACCCATGGAACGGATTACGGTATCAGGAATAAACCCGGCGCAAGGCTCATCATAGGGTGTTTTGCCACCTACGTATTTACACGCTTCGATGACTTCTGCAGCTACTGCAGTTGCAAGACCTGCGTTCAAGGCCTTTTCAAGGTTTTGTTCCTTTACGATCAGGCTTTCAATAACCCCTATGGCTCCTTTTAGTTCTGCTAAAGTTCCTATTTTTTGGCCCGTTGCGGCATAGATGGTTGGCAGGCTATAAGCTGTATGGGGGAAGTTTACTTTTTCATTTTCACCGTATTCTTTGATTGTCTGCTCGACCACAGACTTGCAAGCTTCCAATGCCTGCTCGGAGCCTGTAAAGATAATGTCAAACAATGTCATATATATCCCTCCAAGGACATTTTATTTTTTGCTTTCAAGCAATTTTTTTAAAGTTCAAGGTAAGAATCGGCGTATAGATTTCTTTCTTTTATCAAATCAGCGGTTTTTATTACGTCAATTACGAGCTTATCCAGTGGATTAATTATAGCTGAAGTTAGGCCGCACTGTATGGCCATAGCACAAAATACCGCTTCAATCAAACCTCGAAGCTCTTTGGGGCATCCATTGGAAACATTACTGAGACCGCCGGTGGTAAGTAAGCCCATTTCCGAAATCTGTCTTACCGCTTCCAATACTTCCTGCTGTTTATCCTGCATACCTTTGACTACTACAAAAAGGGGATCGAAGAGAATGTTTTCCGGGGCAAGGCCGGCATCCATAGCTCTTTCCAGAATTTCGGTGCAGTACATGATCCGCTCATCATTGTCTCTCGGTATACCCTCTTTGGCACATAGCCCAATTACCATAGCATCATATTCAGCTGCTAAATTTATCATTTCAATTCTAGGTCCCGCGTCGGCAGAATTGATGATGGGTTTTCCGGGTTTTCTGTCATAAACCTTTATACCTGCTTCAATGGCTTTCATGTTGGCAGTATCAAGACACAATGGTGTATCAGGGAACTCTTCCTGCAGAGTTTTGACTGCCCAAGGCATTAATTCTTCCCCATCCCTGTCAGCAGGTCCAATGTTCACATCCAGATAGTGAGCTCCTGCCTCAACCTGTTCCCTAGCTCGTGCAATTATAGGTTCCGGGTTTCTTTCCTGCATGGCTTTTCTGATAACTGGGGAAATAACGTGAATCCTCTCACCAATAGTTAAAAATCTTGCCATTTACTTTCCTCCTAGTTTTTTTTTTACAAAACCATTTCTGATGCAGGTGTCGGATATGCTGAAAATAACCGATAGCATCCGACACCTACTTTTGTATTAAGATGCGGCCTGTTGATAGTTTTTCAAGAAATTGGGCAGGGCAGCCGCCTCTTCGGCTCCTACAATAACCTTCCAACCAGGCAGTTCGTCTTCAATGTCAGCTTTTAATACCGCTACTTTACCTGGTATAATAAGCTCTCTGGTTTTTATCTTGTTTTCCACTTCAAATTCTTTCACGGCTTTGGCTATAGATTTAGCGTTGAACTTGCCAGCAGCCCAAGCAGTGAGCACGGAATATCCTCCTGCATCAGGTATAAGTATCCAAGAAGGAACTTTCGACCTTTCAACTTCTCCGGATACTATGAAGTAGGTCAGAGCAAAGTCTACGGTAACCAAAAGGGGAGATTCTTCGTCTGCAGTACCTATCTTGTAAACACCCTGCTCTATGCGCATAGGCCTTTGAGGATCGGTAAAAATGTTTTGTCTTAGGGCAAATAAAGGCAATGCCAAGGAGTAATCAATGTCACTTAAAACAATTATTGAGGCATATTTCTCAACAAACAGTGATGCACAGGCCAGCTGCATCATCTTATCTTGTGCCATATCACATACAAAGGCAACTGTGGGATATCCGAAAGTCCTGTCACCGGATAAAAGTGCAGTTCTTCGAATATTGACCATATCATCAAAGGCGCCTTTTAGATTGCGACTGCCGGCATCAAGCAAAAGTTCTCTGTAACCGGCCTTTTGAATTTTCTCTACAAGTTCATATAATTTTTCCTTGCCATCCGCAGTAACTCCAAGCAAAAGCTTATTTTCCTTTGCTAAGTTTACCATGGCATCATGATTTTGCTCATTTGCTCCGAAAAGAATCGGTCCCTTGTCGGCACATTCACTTACAGCTGCGGTAGCAATCTCCGGATTGTCTGTAATTACCATTGGCACTACTTTTGAACATTTTTCAGTAACTTTTTTGATAAGACTTATAAATGTATCCTTATCTTGGCTTTCACATCTAAAAGCCGCAATTTCCACATACATTTCTTCATTAATCCGGGTATAATTTACTGCATTGATGTTCTTAATCTTTTTCTCAATTTCCTCGGGACTCATGGTGTCAGAAAACATTACCGCAAATCTCGGGCGATTTACAAAAGTTTTTTCATGCCTGAACAGCACTGTCTCTCCACCTAAGGAATACTCTAAGTCATTTGTACCGAATTTTACAGTTCTCATAGGTGGTGCTGTAGCTTCAGCAAGCTGTGCCTTTGCTTCATCTGACATATAAGGACATTTTTCCGCTTCTGTCCCCCCTTGAGCCAGTTTCATGGCAAAGGCCAGACATGTAGGAAAACCACACTCTTTGCAGTTTTTCCGAGGGAGTAATTTATATATTTGCATTCCATTTAGGGCCATAAGTCATCTCTCCTTTTGCTTATTCAGTCATCTCACTAATAAAATTGCGAACAACTTCAACGGAGCGGGGATGGCGAAGTATCACGGCATTAGCTCCGGAACCAAGAACGCCCACCGCAGTGGATATTTCCATGGCAATGCCTCGGTCTTCCTGGGATCCCCATTCTGGCATTTCTTCTTCTGGAGCTATGGACTCTTTTACTTTCCAGGATTCAAAAGATACCGGTAGAATCATTGGAATCTGCAGTGTTGTGTCACTTTGCTGCAAGGCTGCAAGGCGTATCCTGTCCATTGTTGTGACTACATACTCAAATCCGTATCCCACTGCTGCACACCCGGGATCCATAACCATTTTTTCCGGCTTTATGCCCAATTGGGTTACCAAAATATTGAGCTGCTTAGCCAAGTTTAAGTCCACGGAGGATTCAGCAGCCACGATATTGCCGTAGGCCATACCTACTGCAGCTCCCACCTCTTTATAGTTGGATTCTACTGCTGAGAGAAATACATAGTTTTTATCCGGAAGAGCTTCAGCAACCTTTGTGAAGACTTTTGCGTTTTTTTCATTATTTTGGCATCCGGCTATAACCAAAGGTACTTTAACGTTTTCTGCCAGTTTTTTTGCAACCTCAGCACATTCTTCCGGGGATTTGTCAAGGCCGTCAGGATTAGCTCCTTCAAACTTGATGCAGATAAAATCAGGATTGTATTTTTCCTCACAATATTTGGCCCATTTAACCGGGTCATCGGCTACATCCTTGAAAGTGTTCAGTACGCCCTCAGGCCAGGATTCAGGAATAATATCCCAAATTTCCATCCCGATGACCGGTTTATTTCCCATATCACCGTCGAAGCTGTAAAAAGGCAGGACCGACTCTCCACCCAGTTTTAAATCTGAACCTATTGTTACTTCCTGGATTTGCCCTGAATATTTTTGTGCGGGCATTTTGTAAGCCATTTATATCGCCTCCAATAAAATTTTGCCATTACGGTATTACGCTTTTAGACGCGTAATTAATATTTCATCAAAAATTTGTCTTGATGTTTTGACTGCATCGCTGTCTTTCGGCAGCTGAACAAGGGGTATGCCCTTGTTATCGTATTCAAAGACTTTCATGTCCATCGGGACCGTTCCCGCCAGTTTTAAGTCATAGCTCTCTATGGTCCCCTTTATATCATCAGACAATCCTTCCGGAGGAACCCTGTTTACGATGAGGTAGAGATCTTTTACATCAAGCTTTAATTCTTCGATAAGCTGCTTAACCCTAGCCGCAGCCTCTATTCCCCGCTTGGAACATTCACTTACTGCAAACATTATGTCAACATTTTTGGTGGTTCGACGGCTCAAATGCTCCAATCCGGCTTCATTGTCGATAATCATGAGTTTATAGTTGTCCGAAAGCCGGTCGGTGGCTTCTCTCAAAATACCGTTGGCAAAACAATAGCACCCAGAACCTTCGGGCCTGCCCATAACCAATAAATCAAAGCCTTTGCCTTCTATGACAGCCTGCTGCAGTTGGTAGTTGATATAGTCGGTCTTGCTCATTCCTGCTGGCAGCTTTCCATCGCGATTTTTGATGCTTACATCTTCTCTGATATCACCTAAGGTTGTTTCCACATCTTCACCCAAAACTTCATTTAAATTGGAATTGGGATCAGCATCCACTGCTAAAACAGGTGTTAGCTTTTTTTCCACTAAATAATTGATTAAAAATCCAGCTAACGTGGTCTTGCCGGTACCGCCTTTCCCGGCTACGGCTACTGTATAAGCCATGTTATCATCTCCTCATACTTTGTGCGCTGATTGTCCGTTTACATCCTGAAGTGCTTCCATTACCGCCTCACTTAAAGTAGGGTGGGAATGGATAGCTTTACCCAACTGCTTGGCAGTAAGACCGTATTTTATACCTGCCACCAGTTCATGAATAAGGTCTGTGGCATGGGGGCCGATGATAGAAGCACCTAGTAATTTGTCGGTTTTTTCATCGGCGATGATTTTAACCTTACCGAAAAATTGCCCCATAGCTTGAGCTTTCCCAAGACCGCGGAAGGCAAAATCACCTTTTTTGATTTTGTATCCCTTGGCTAATGCCTCTTC
>DUNY01000357.1 GCA_012839145.1 Thermoanaerobacterales bacterium | reverse complement strand
TAACGGTTCCTTCGGAGGTGTGGGAATGGTCCTAAGTGTTGATGAAAACACCGAAGATATTATAGTTGTTTCTCCTATAGAAGAAACTCCTGCTCATAGAGCAGGTATTCTTCCCAGAGATATCATAGTTAAGGTGGATGAAGTGGATCTTGCCGGAAAAAGTCTTGATGATGCTGTGAAACTTCTCAGAGGTGAGAAGGGAACAAACGTTACAGTATACATAAAAAGACAGGATAACGAAGAGTTGTTGAAATTTGAGTTGGTTCGAGACAATATACGGGTAACGACAGTAAAGCACGATATCATCGACAATGATTTAGGTTATATCAAAATAACTTCTTTTGATTCAAAGACTTACGATGAATTTAAAACTGCACTCAGCAGTCTGGAAAAACAAGGGATAAAAGGTCTAGTATTGGATTTGCGAAACAATCCGGGCGGTTCCCTTTATGAATCGGTTAAGATAGCTGATGAAATATTGGGAGAAGGGCTTATTGTATACACTGAGGACAGGAATAAAAATAAATTGGAAGAATATTATTCTGATGACAATAAAATTTCAGTGCCGCTAGCAGTGCTAATCAATGAAAACAGTGCTAGTGCTTCGGAAATAGTGGCCGGTGCCATTCAAGATCATAAGGCAGGGGTACTGGTAGGCACTAAAACCTTTGGTAAAGGTTCGGTCCAGGAAGTTGAACCTTTTAATAACGGGACGGGAATGAAATTAACCATTGCCCGATACTATATACCCAGTGGGCGAAGTATTGACGGTATTGGAGTTAAACCAGATGTAGAAGTCAAACTGGATGAGGATATCAGTCCTTTTGATATTCCGAGAGAAAAAGACTCTCAACTGTTGAAGGCTATTAAAATCATCAAATCTTCCGCTTCAGCGGATACACAGGAGCGATGAATGTGTTCCCCTTTGGAAAAGTCATTATTCTTATATTGCAGGGTATCCCGTCGGCCATTCTAAACCCGTTTTTTTGGCTGGTTTTGTTTATTGTATGGAATCAGTACAAGAGAACTGCAGCTTTGGAAAAGGACCTGTTTGGGACTGTCAAAATTAATCCTCGGGATAAAGTGCTCTATGCAATATTTTATGGAATATTGGGTGGAATGATCGGCAGCTTGACGGTTATGTTGTTGGGTATAAGCATCACCGAAGCCGGCTTAATATATGTGTGGCCTTTGGCTTTGATTCTAGCTCTTATACATCCCCACCTGATGTGCTTTTCCTATGCCGGTGGAATAGTTGCACTGTTTTCTCTGATGACGGGTTTACTACGAATTGATGTGGCTGGGCTTATGGGCCTCGTGGCCGTACTTCATTTCGTAGAAAGTCTCTTGATATATTTTGCCGGTCATATCAATGCCACACCGGTGTTTGTCAAAAATGAAAGGCATGGTATAGTGGGAGGATTTTCTCTCCAGGAGTTCTGGCCTGTACCTATCATGTTGTTGACAGTCATTACAGGAGACTTCCCATCAATGGATGTAGTTCAAATGCCTGATTGGTGGCCCCTAATAAGGCCCCCGGCTCATATTTTGCAAAATACTCAGGCCATATATTTAATGTTACCAGTGGTAGCAGCGTTGGGATACGGGGATATAGCCCTTACCAGAACTCCGAAAAACAGATGCAAATCAACAGCGAAAAATCTACTGATTTTCAGCTCTACACTTTTACTACTGTCGGTTTTAGCATCAAGGCATACGGCTTTTGCGTATATTGCAGCTTTTTTTGCACCTGCTGGGCATGAGCTTCTCATAATCACTGGGAAGAAAAGTGAGCGAAAAAACAAACCATTATTTATCCCTCAGGAAAAAGGTGAGATGGTACTTGATACAGTAAAAAACTCTTCTGCAGAGAAAATGGGCATAAGTTCCGGAGATATAATCATGTCCGTGAACGGGCAGGACCTGGCAAAACCGGGAAAGCTCAAGGAAGTGTTATCTGAGTACCCTACATATATATGGATGACAGTAAAAACCCCTGACGGAAAGATCAAAGATGTTGAAATAAACGCATTTCCAAACGGTATAAACACCATTGGAGCTATTTTAGTTCCCAGGGATTCCTCGGGGTCCTATGTGGTTATGGAAAAAGCTAATATTTTGGAAAAGCTAAAGAATTTATTTAAAAAGAGATCTGCGAAAAACAAGTAAAAGAAAATATAGTTTCTTTATGAATCGGAAAATATCAATAAAGACTAATAATCCAAGGTTAAGAGTTTCAACATTTCTTCTGCAGGATCAAATATAGGGACGCCCAGTTTCTTTGAAAGCTCGGAGTGCAAATACGGCAGGTGAGTGCAGCCTAGAACCAAACCATCGGCACCAAACTTTTCAACACCCAGAGAAATAAGGTCATATTTTTCAATAATCGATTTCACAGGTTCTCCTTCCTCAATGGCCTTAATTACAGGCAGCATAGAAATTCCCATAATATCGATGGAAGGATTTTGCTCATAAAATATATGCTCAATTTCAGAAAGGCACTGACCGTTTGCAGCCCATAGGGCTATTTTTTTATATCCTGATGCAAGATTTCTGTAGATATCCAGTGGTGTGATTATAAAGGACTTAGGCTGAGTAGTTCGTATTTGCTTTATATCTATTGCAGCTGACAAAGAGTTGCAGTAAATCATGGTTCGAAATACTTTTTGGTTTTCAAAATCACGAATAATCATCAAAACTTTTTCGGTAAGAGCATCAGGCTTTAAAAATTGAAGTTGATTTTGTTCTTCTGGGTTGGCACCGGTAGGACACCCCACGGCTTCCAATCCATTTTTTGTAATAAAATCAACACCCATTTGGGTATCCACAGGTGTACCGGCAATTACGCCTATATTAATAATATCTTTGGTCATTACCATCACCTCAAGCATATTATAAGTTTATCAGCAAAATACGGCAAGTAAATCGGACAAAAATAATCACCATCGTGGGTGACTATTAGAAAACTCTGAATGGCAACTATAATTTCATGTATCACTCGGGTGACCTGGGAGTCAGGAAAACTTCCCTTAGCACCCGAGTGATACCCTTTACAGTCAAATACAAAGGTAACCTATAAAACAAATTGCCGAAGTGTCGAGATTATTCTTTAACAACAGGGGTGTTTTTCTACTATCAGAAAGCAGGTATTACGGCTCCTCTATATTCCTCTTCAATAAATTTCTTTATCTCGGGGGAATTTAAAGCATCGGCCAACTTTTTAAGCTCAGGCCTATTTTCATCACCTTTGCAAACAGCCAAAATGTTTACATAGGGATTGTCTTTGGCAGATTCAAGGGCTAATGAGTCATCAGTGGGAACCAGCTTTGCCTCCAAAGCATAATTGGAATTGATAACCGCTGCGTCCACGTCTTGTAAAACCCTTGGCAGAGTGGCTGCTTCCAGTTCGGTTAGTTTTAGCTTTTTAGGATTTTCAGTGATGTCATAAACTGTAGCATTTATGCCCACACCGTCTTTAATTTTTAAAAGACCGGCTTGTTCTAAGATAATAAGCGCTCTTCCAGCATTTGTAGGATCGTTGGGAATTGCTATCTCAGCACCTTCTTTTAAGTCCTTAAGGTCTTTAATCTTATGGGAATATACGCCCATAGGTTCTATATGCACCTTGGCTGTATAAGTCAAATCAAGTTTATGGTCTTTGGAAAAGCTTTCTAAATATGGAATATGCTGAAAGTAATTGGCATCTAGATCTTTATCAGCCAATCTCAAATTAGGTTGATTGTAATCGGCAAATTCAATAATATCAAGTTTGATCCCTTCACCTTCAAGTATGGGTTTAACCGCGTTTAAAATTTCCGCATGGGGAACCGGGGAAGCACCGACCTTGAGTGTGATAGGTTGTTCTTCAGCGGAATTTTGATTTTGAGGCTGCTCATCTGATGTAGAATTTTGTGCAGGACCACAGCCAACAACTAGCAGTGCAATCAGGGTCAATACCAGAATCGAATTTAATAATTTTTTCATTTATATCTCCTCCTAGTTTTTCCGTAATGTCAAAAGTGACATTATGGCTATTAAATTATTTGTCTTGCTGGC